>JAADGM010000122.1:0-38260 GCA_013152375.1 FCB group bacterium
ATGCTCACTTGTAGAATTGAAATCGTAGAAGATCGTTAAAAAGAACTCAGGAACTTCTGTATCGTTGGATATTGTGATTAATATTAATTCGTTGATTTGATTATTGTTAATATCACATATTACTATATGACCCCCATAATATCCATTCTCAACTTCCACCTGGCTGTAAAAATTTTCGTTCCCATCGTTATATAATATCGTTGTCCCAAAGAATAGAGAGTCTTCAAGGAAGTCAGGGCGATGTCCAACGATAATGTCTGCAAATCCATCTAAGTTTAAATCTCCAACAGTTAACATATTAGGCTCTGAACGTACAGAGTAGTAGCTGCCAATTATTAAACTAAATCCTAGCAACAGCATGGTTAATCTTATATTGATTTTCATTAAATCTTTCATTACTGCCCCAACGTTTTCAACCCTCATTGATGTAACTGTATGATATATAGGCAGTGATAATAATTAATAAGCACTTTCTTGTAGATTCCCGGTGAAAGTTGACCCACTTATTTCACCAAAATTGACCCACCCAAGTTACTTTGTTTTCCCTAATTGGCCATATACTAATTTCCGGTAATATTTTTCATTCTGAAGCTCTTACCCTGTATGAAGAAGGGCTATGAGTGATGCAGCAGACGGTCCAGTATGGCAGCAGCTGCACTCTCATCTTCAAAGATCTTATCCGAAAGTCCCCGGTTCAGGCGATAATTTGAAAACTTGAGGACGACAGTGCCCGAATGCGGTCAGCGCGGTCCTTGATGGAGTCCCTTGATTTTTAGCGTTTGCGGGTCTTTGCCGCACGGGCTTATCAATCTATTCGGGAGGGTCTGATCTGACCAGGGCGGGTGGTGAAAATCCACAATTGTATGGATGGAAAAATCCGATGATCTGTTGTAATATTTCAACTGGGAATCTGAATAGATTTACGAATTCCTGCCTGACAGGACAATTTTTAGTCAGTATCCGCAATAAGATTGAGGAGAGCATGACAAAAAACAAGATCAGAAGACCAGCGGTGGCAGACATGTTCTACCCGGGGGACCCGGACAATTTAACCTGGGAGATCCAAAAGTATCTGTTAGCAGCCTTCACAGCGGCCGACTTTAAACCAAAGGCCCTGGTTGCACCTCATGCCGGGTATGTCTATTCCGGAATCGTTGCCGCCGCAGCTTATAAAACGCTGGAGCGCTATACTGCAGAGTTTAATAAAGTGATCCTCATCGGTCCGAGCCATCGGGTAGGATTTTCCGGTCTGGCCACTTCATCCTACGATTTTTACAATACCGCCCTGGGAGATATTCCCGTAGATAAACAACTGCAGCAGGAGCTGGAACGCGAATTTCCTTTCGTCTTATCCTTCGATGCCGCTCATACTGATGAGCATTGTCTCGAAGTGCAGTTACCCTTTCTGCAGGAAGTACTGGGTGACTTTTCACTGCTGCCCCTTGTTGCCGGAGATACCGACCCCGATTCAGTGGCCCGAGTTATTGAATACTGTTGGAAGTACCCGAATGCGGTGATTGTCATCAGTTCTGACCTTAGTCACTACAAATCTTATGACGCGGCCGTGAAAACGGATACCGAGACAGCAGGCACCATCGAAAGTCTTGCACCTGAACGACTTGCGGAATTCTCAGCCTGCGGAAGAATCCCCCTTGCTGGTTTGCTGTTGGCAGCCCGAAAGAATCACCTGAGCGTAAAGCGGCTTGATCTGCGCAACTCCGGCGATACGGCAGGAGACAGGAGCCGTGTAGTGGGCTACGGTGCCTGGATATTTTATGATCCGGATTGTGTAAATTGACCTGGCCGGGTGCACAAATCCCCTCCCCGTTATCCTGATGAAGCTGTCACCTGAAGAACAGCAGGCATTGCTGCAGTATGCACGGCGATCAATAAAGTGGGGGCTGGAGCATACGGGAACCCTGACGGTTTCAGACGGGGATCTCACCGATACCTTTCGTCAACCGGCTTCAACCTTTGTAACCCTGCATCTCGGGGAAGATCTCAGAGGATGTATTGGCCGACTAAAATCGAACCGCCCCCTGCTGACTGATGTTATTGAAAACGCCCATTCAGCGGCTTTTGCAGATTACCGCTTTCCGCCTGTCACAGCACCGGAACTTGGGAAAATAATTATCTCCATATCAGTACTCAGCCGACCGCATGCCCTGTATTTTAAATCCGAGGAAGATCTGCTGGGACAGCTGGTCCCGGGGACAGACGGGTTGATCCTTTCTGTGCCCGGCCACACCGGAACTTTTCTGCCGAGTGTCTGGGAGAGTCTGCCAACTCCCCGGGAATTCCTGGAGCAGCTCAAGCGCAAGGCGGGACTGCCGGCGGCATACTGGTCGGATGATATCAGTATTGAGCGCTATCACACTCTTGAATTTAGTGAGCGGGATGTCTGAAACAGCCCGATATTGGCAGACCCTTGAGGACGGAACCCTGCAGTGTGATCTCTGTCCGCGCTTCTGCAGGTTACATGAGGGGCAAAGCGGACTGTGTTTCGTCCGACAGCGGCACGGAGATAAACTGGTGCTTACAACCTACGGCAGATCCTCCGGTTTCTGTATCGACCCCATAGAAAAAAAACCGCTGAACCACTTTTTACCGGGAACGCCCATTCTCTCCTTTGGGACTGCCGGCTGCAATCTGACCTGTAAATTCTGCCAGAACTGGGATATGAGCAAGTCCCGTGAAATGGATCTGCTGCAGGCGGAGGCAGCACCGGAGCAGATTGCCGCCGCCGCCGCTGCTCTGGAGTGCAGGAGTGTGGCCTTTACCTACAACGATCCGGTCATATTTTTGGAATATGCAGTGGACATTGCCCGGGTTTGCCGTGAGCGGGACATCAAATCGGTGGCGGTCACGGCCGGATATATCAACCGTCCGGCTCGCAGCGAGTTTTTCGCTCACATGGATGCAGCCAATGTGGACCTGAAGGGTTTTACCGAAGAGTTTTATCAGAAGCATTGCTCTGCCTCCCTTGCCCCGGTACTGGAAACACTTAGGTACATCACTGCGGAGACGGATGTCTGGCTTGAGCTCACGACCCTGTTGATCCCCGGTCAAAACGATTCAGCAGATGATTTAAAGCGACAGTGCGGATGGATTGCAGAAAATCTTGGCTGCTATGTTCCGCTGCATTTTACGGCCTTCCACCCGGCTTACCGGATGATGAAGCTTCCTGCTACACCCTTTTCAACCTTGCAGAATGCCAGAAAAATTGCACTTCAGGAGGGCCTGCACCACGTCTACACGGGAAATGTTTACGACCCCGTGGGGTCGGGTACCTATTGTCATTCCTGCGGCAGATTACTCATCGGAAGGAGGGGATATCAGTTGTCAGAGTGGCACCTCACGTCGGCTGGGAATTGCGAATTCTGCGGTGGAAAATGCAGCGGCATCTTCGAAACAGAGCCGGGCACCTGGGGCAGCCGTGTCCGCCGTGTTGTGATTTCGGACTTTGCTATGCCGGGTGAATGAGGAATATCTCTTTTCAAGGTCTGTTTTTCAAATGGCGGCTCCATTTTAAAGAGGCTTAACTTCATGGGGCATCCGATTAAATCCTAATTCTGAATTTTTGTAACCTCCGACGGGAACAGGTATCTAATATCAACCTTATCCGGACCGGTTCAGACCCCGGCTGCAAACCTCAAACAGCTTGGTTGGAAAGATATGAGCCAAGTAAATTTGACGCCTTGATTTTAGAGAAATACAAAGGGATAAATTAAAAAAACATGGCGAAAAGTACAACTTCACACACAGAGAAAAAAGCAAAAACCAGAGCCAAAAAAATGACCCAGGCTGATAAAAAAACAGCTGCAATGGAGGCGAAGATAAAGGCACTGGAAGACCAGGTCGCCGAAGCGCTCAAAGAACGGGATGCAGCCAGAGAGAAAAATGTCCGGCTGTTGGCAGAGTTTGATAATTTCAAACGCCGTACCGCTAAAGACCGGCTTCAGCTCATCAAGTATTCCTGTGAAGATATTGCCACAGCCCTTTTGCCCGTTTTGGATGATTTGGACAGAACTATTTCTTCGACCCCCAGAGCGAAAGCTGGTAAGAACCCCCTGCTGGAGGGAGTGGTCATGGTCAGGGATAAATTCGATAAACTTCTCCGGGAGAATGGCATCCGTCCATTCACATCAGTAGGTGAAAAATTCAATACCGATTTGCACGAGGCACTCATGAGCCGGGAGACCGAGGATATGGAAGAAGACAGAGTCCTCGAAGAATTCGAAAAAGGCTATAAGTACCACGACAGGGTCATCCGCCATGCCAAGGTCATCGTGAGCAAAGCCAAGAAAGCCGTTGCCAAGTGAGCGAGTACTACGACATACTGGGCGTCAGTAAGACGGCCTCTGCGGACGAAATTAAGAAGGCCTACCGTAAGGTTGCCATGAAGTATCACCCGGACCGTAATCCGGGGGATGCCAGGGCCGAAGCAAAATTCAAAGAAGCCGCCGAGGCTTATGCGGTCTTAAGTGATGCCGATAAAAGGGCCCGTTACGACCAGTTTGGAAAAGCCGGGGTCAACGGCGGCGGATTTCAGCAGGGTGGTGTTCATTTCACAAATATGGAGGATATCTTCTCCTCATTCGGGGATATCTTCGGAGATTTCGGATTTGGGGATCTTTTTGGCGGCAGGAGCGGGGGAAGACGGCGCAGCGGACAACGCCGGGGAACCGATCAAAAGATCACCATCCGTCTGACCCTGGAAGAAATTCAAAAAGGTGTTACCAAAACCATCAAACTGAAGAGACTGGAACCCTGTGACGCGTGTCACGGATCCGGCGCAAAGGCAGGGAGTCAGCCAACCATTTGTCCAACTTGTCACGGCACCGGTGAAGTCCGGCAAGTACAGAGATCCCTGCTGGGTCAGATTGTCAACATTCAGCCCTGCTATCAGTGCAGAGGTCTCGGTAAAGTTATTTCAGATCCATGCAGGACCTGTGGCGGTGAGGGGGTTGTGAGAAAATCCGGTTCGGTGGATATTGAAATACCCCCGGGAGTCTCCACCGGGAACTACATGACCAAACAGGGGCAGGGGAACCATGGTCCTAAAGGAGCTCCGCCCGGGGATCTCATCATTTATTTCGAGGAAAAAGAACATCCATTGTTCATCCGTGACGGTAATGATGTAATTCTTCAGGTGGATATTCAATATCCCCAGGCCGTGCTGGGAACTACCCTCGAAGTCCAAACCCTGTCGGGGAAGGTCAAACTGAAGATTCCGCCCGGGATAAGATCGGGGCAGGTGCTGAGACTTAGGGGTAAGGGGCTGCCCGAACTGAACCGGCATCGTGAAGGTGATCAATTGGTAAAGGTTCAGGTTGTTACTCCCACAAAAGTTTCTGCAACGATGAAAAAACTGCTGCGGCAGCTGGAGGATGAACTGGGTACAACACCGGAATTTAAAAAATTCAGACCATGAGAGTGTTCACAGATCAGGAAAGAAAAATTATCTTCATACTTTCATCTTTTCTGGTCTTAGGAATTATCATTAATTTTACAAAAGAAAAATTCTTAAACGATTCAACGGAGACTCTGACACAAATCGCTGTTTCGGAAGAGATCAGCGGCATTTATGACAGTGGTAAAATTCAAAAAGATAAGGATAAACCGGCAGACACGAAAATTAATGTGAATACTGCTGATGCAATAAGTTTAACCGAGTTACCGGGAATTGGTCCGGCACTTGCCAAGAGAATTATAGATTACCGGGAAAATTCCGGTGACTTCAAGAGCCCCGAAGAGTTAACGAAAGTTCGGGGGATCGGTAAAGCTGTTTTGCGTAAAATACGACCATTTATCGAACTATAGCTGGGGGGATATCGAATTGACCAAAGAAAATAACATAGAACGTAAGATCAGCATCCTTGATTGGGGGATTCTGTTAAGTGTATTAGTGCTGCTGGTAGTGATCTATATTCCCAGCTCAATCTGGCGGCAGGAGATCAAAGATCGACGGGAAAGTCGCCATCGGATGACGATAATTGCTGAAGCGGAAGCTTTCTACAAAGAACTTACCGGCTCTTACACTACGGACGGCAAAGAACTTTTTTCTCTTGTAGAAGCGGCCATGGATTCCCTCATAGCCGACACGCTTTTTGTGGGGGAGCAGACCATCCACCTGCAGGGAAAAGACTATATCGTGAATATGACCCGGGGCATCGAACATCGGATTGACACGACCTTCAGTCATGCCCAGGTTCTGAAGAAAACCTTTGTGGATACTATTTTTTATGTTACACAGATCAATATCGATACCGGTGGTTTGGACACCATTGCCGTGAATGAAAATGATATTGCCGAAAAGAAAGAAAATCCCTTTTTCAAGGAAGTGATCGGTACTGAAATTACCCGCAGAGTTGAGGATTTTACAGATTATTTAAGAGATAAATATCACCTGACACCCGATCTGCTGTATTGTCCGCTTTCGGGGAAACCCTATCAACTGGAGATCGATAAATCTGACCCCGAAAGGGATGTTTTTATCGTACGAAGTCCCGTTCCGCCGGACTACAAGGAAACAAGATATTGGATCTTTAAATACGAATCAGGAAATCATGGAGAAATCGTGGATGGCGTAAAAAGCTGGGCTGAAAAATAAGGAGCAGCCCTTGCTAGCCATCTCACAGGCGTATAACGCTTTTAATTTTCTGCACTGGACACCTTCAGACAGCGGCCCACTGGTAACGGGGTTCGGGAACCTCACCTTTTCCGATTGTGATTTCAGTACGGCCGCTTCGGTCAATCAGATCATTGCTGCCATTAAAGCCAAGATCACTCTGGACCTTCCGATCTTTGCATTTTCACTGGATGCTTCCAAAGTTTTTTTTTCAACGACCCCTGCACCAAAAGATGTTGATCCTGTAGATATCCTGTCCTGGCAGATCAATCAATCTCAGGACGAGAGATTTCAGGAAGTTATGAATTCTTTCCACTATCCCCTGGCATCCGATCTGGAGATGTTCCTGAACATTCACATTCCCAAAGTGATCAAGAAATCCATCATTGAATCAACCCGCCAATATAAGGGGGAAGTCCGGTTTGTAAGCATCGGAATATTTTCCGCCGAAAATTGTGCCCGATACTGTTTCAAAGCCGGTGACCTGAAATCTTATATGATCTGGCGGATGGGTAAATACAATATCGATCAGTTCCTGATCATTGAGGATAATGCTTTACAGGCTTATTTTTCGGTCAAGCGCTCACCGGATACGGTAAAACTTCTGGAGACCTGGGGTAACAGAGACCTGGCCGGGGAAGTCGCCGGGGAAATTGAAAAATATCTGAAAGGAGACCTCACGGGGTTTCGCAGCACGGAACGCGTTTTTGTCTATCAGGCCGATCATAAATACCTCGATATCCGCAAGGTCATCGAGGCGGCTTTAGATAATGTTACGCTCCTGAATCCTCTAAAAGTCCTGCGTTCCGAATCCCCCGGGAAAATCAATTTTTATAAAACCTCCTATCTGGCGGAGACGGGACTGATTTTCAGAGGGCTGGATGTTTGACCTGAATTTACTGGGGAAACCGGGGATTCAGCCGCAGGTGGTGGAGACGGCTTATTCTTTCATTGAACAGAAGCCAAAACCTGCCGTGGTTTCCCATCACGAAGAATATGCCGAGGAACCTCCGGAGGGAGCCATGGAAAGCCGGCGTCTCGCTCCCATCCTGATACCGCTATTGATTTTACTGGTGATGGTCGGTGTATATTTTTTCAATACGGGTCTGAATAAAACAGCCCTGCCTGAAGAGCGGGAAAGTCTTTCTGTTCAGGATGAGATCTCACAGGTCATCTCGATGCTGGGGAATCTGTCAGACAAGGTCTATCTTCAGCGTTTTCTGCTGACCCCTGAGATCATACTCGTGAATTTAAGGTCCGATGATCAGATCGAATTAAATATGCTGAGCGCTGAGCTGGAAGACCTGCTTAAGGTTCAGTGCCGTATTTCAGGGAGTAAGGAATTTGGTGTGCTACTTTCAATTTCAATTCCAATTGAATACGAAAGCCGCGAACTCAACGACACTATCCCTGTGAAAAAGATCATGGAGGAACAGGGCTTATCCGAAATCCGGGAGACGGGTTTGACCATCTCGGCCACAGTGCGGAATGAGGATATTTTTCCCCTGCTGCAAAGATTACTGGATGACGGCTATATCTATTACAAGAAATGCTGGATTGAGTGCAGAGTGGATGAGAACTGTTTATTTCAGCTGTTATATGATGCATCAGCGACGAAATGATCACGATCATCGCCGGAAAATATCGGGGGCGTAAACTTCTCGGAGTTTCCGATCCAGGGGTCCGTCCCACCCTGGCACGGGTTAAAAAATCTGTAATGCAAATACTGGAACCTTTCGGGGGAATTGACGTGCTCGATCTCTATGCGGGAATCGGAACACTGGGGATAGAGGCTCTGAGCCGCGGCGCCAGAAGTGTCACGGCTGTAGAAAGAAATTATTCAGTTTTTCGCATCCTGCAGAATAATTTTGAGAAAATCTGTAACACGGATGATTACCGTCTCGTAAAAATGGACGTTCACCATCACCTGGCTCTGGAGGATCGGGAGTATGATCTTATCCTGGCAGATCCGCCCTATCATACGGAAAACTTTGAAGCGCTGAAAACTGCGGTTTTGCCGTATTTGAAAAAGGGGGGGATTTTCTGCATGGAGATGAAAAAAACTCCGCTGGAAGCCAGGGATATAAGAATAAAACTCTACGGAAAAACGCAGGTCGTGTTCTGGAGGAATTCCACATGAAAATTGCCGTATATCCGGGGTCTTTTGACCCTATAACTTTCGGACATATCGACATCATCGAAAGGGCGGTGACACTGTTTGATAAGGTGATCGTGACGGTCAGCCAGAATTTCGAAAAAACCCCCTGGTTCACAGCTGCTGAGCGGTGCGAAATGATCAAAGACTCCGTGTCGGGCTTGGCCAACTGTGAAGTGGATCATTTCAAGGGGTTGCTCGTCGATTATGTCAGTCGAATGCATGGCACGGCCATTATCCGTGGACTCAGGGCATTGTCTGATTTTGAGTTTGAATTTAAAATGGCGCTGATGAACAGAAGCCTGGCGGAGGATATCACGACGGTTTTTATGATGCCCCATGCCCGTTACACGCATGTGAGTTCTTCCCTTGTACGAGAGGTTGCGGGCCTAGGCGGGGATGTCTCAATGCTGGTTCCTGACCATGTGGCCAGGATGCTGAAAAAGAAACTTGCATAAAGCCGCTCTTCAGGATCAACTACTAAGCAGGATCAGCGAGCCCGGGGCAAAGATCGTTTTACCGGAATGGGAAGACGATCGTATCCGGAAAGCTGCAGGCCAACTCATTGCAGAGGGCGTTGAAATTGTAACACCGGCTGATTTTGAGCATCAAAGGGAGGCCTATACGACGTATATCCGCCGCCGCGCATTTACGCGAAACTGGCCCGAAAAGCTCCTGGTAAAATATCTGGAAAATCCGGTTAACTTTGCGGCTGCCATGGTAGCTCTCGGAGATGCGGACGGTATGGTAGCCGGCGTATTGACTCCAAAAGAGGATATCCTCCGGACAGCCATTCGGGTGCTGGGGGTGAGCCGGGAATACCGCTTTGTTTTCAGCTCAATCTACCTGGAAGCCCCGGATGGAAAGCGTCGTTTATCTTTTGCCGATTGCAGCGTGGTCCCCGAACCCAAACCCCTGGAACTGGCAGCAATTGCCGGGCATACGGCCCTGTTCCACCACTGGCTCACGGGAGATGAACCGGAAGTGGCTTTTATCTCTTTCTCAACAGCGGGGGAACTGGAGCATTACCGGATTGAACGGGTGCGGGAAGCCATTCAGAAATTCAGGCGGAAATTTCCCGGTCTGCGGTTTGGGGGCGAAATGCAGGCAGATGCAGCGCTGGACCCTGATACGGCCCGGCGGAAAGGGACTGACCCGGATTGGAGCGGCAGGGCAAATGTGCTGATTTTTCCCAATCTGGATGCAGGCGATACGGCCTGGAAAATTACGGAACGATTGGCCGGCTATGCGGTTACAGGCCCCATACTGCACGGCCTGAACCGGCGGTTGAACCTCGTATCGCGGGGAAGCTCAGTTGAAAGTATCATCAAAACAGTATTGTTGACAATTGCGGAGAGAGATTATCATGCCAACTTACAATTACAAATGTGAAGATTGCGGACATCTTTCGTCGGTAATACAAAGTATCAAAGACGAACCCCTGACACGCTGCTCACAATGCGGTGGGAAAATATACCGCATAATCAGCGGTGGTTCAGGGCTTATCTTCAAGGGCTCCGGATTCTATGTGAATGACTATGCCCACAGCTCGGCGTTCAAATCCGGAGAAAAGATTAAAAAAACGGAAACAGCAAAGAGCCCGGAAAAACCTGCGGCAAAATCAGAACCCGTCAAAAGTGACGGGGATTAACAGGCTTCCGGACTTACCAGAACTAAAAGGAGTAACATGACAAATAACAGTATTGACAAAGCTAAAGATCAATTTGCCAAAGTTGTTGAGCAGCAGCTGGCAAGAATTGAACGCATGAAAGCCGGCGAGGAAAAAACGGATTATTCCACACTCAAACCGATCATTGTAGGCATCATCGGCGGAGATGGAATAGGACCTTACATCGCAGACGAAGCCAAGCGGGTCCTTGAGATTATCCTGGCTGACGAGTTAAAATCCGGCAAGGTGGAATTCAGAGATATCACCGGACTGACCATTGAAAAACGAGCCGAACTCAACCAGCCGATCCCGACGGATGTACTGGAAGAGATCAGGCAATGCCACGTAACCCTTAAAGGACCCACAACGACCCCGAGGAAAGGTGACCCCTGGCCGAATATTGAAAGTGCCAATGTTGCCCTGCGGAAGGAACTGGATCTCTTCGCCAATGTCCGGCCGGTAAAAGTCCCCAGGGACGGCATTGACTGGATCTTCTTCCGTGAAAATACTGAAGGCGCCTATGCCCTTGGCAGCAGCGGCCTGGAGATAACCGATGATCTTGCGATGGACTTCACGGTAACCACAACCCAGGGCTCTGAAAGGCTCATCCGCCTGGCTTTTGAATACGCCGATCGAAATAATATCGATAAGTTGACGCTGGTAACCAAGGCCAACGTTATCAAGACCACGGACGGGAAGTTTCTCAAAATCGGACAGGAAATCGCCAAGGAATACCCGCATATTTCCGTGGATGACTGGTACATTGACATCATGACGGCCAAACTTGTGGACAAGAAACGACGGTCTCAATTCAGGGTCATGGTGCTTCCCAACCTTTACGGTGACATTCTCACCGATGAAGCGGCAGAATTCCAGGGTGGTGTCGGGACCGCCGGTTCGGCGAATATCGGGAATAAATATTCCATGTTCGAGGCCATCCACGGGTCTGCTCCCAGAATGGTGAGTGAAGGCCGGGCACAGTATGCCGATCCCTCCAGTATGGTTCGTGCCGGTGTCATGCTGTTAAACCACATCGGTTATACGGAGCATGCCCGCAAGCTCGAGATGGCGCTGGATATCACCAGTCAGTTCGAAAAGAAGCTGGTCATGACCGGGCGCGACACCGGTGCCAACGGCAGAGAATTCTGTGACT
Source organism: FCB group bacterium (assembly GCA_013152375.1). Classification (GTDB taxonomy): domain Bacteria; phylum Fidelibacterota; class Marinisomatia; order SCGC-AAA003-L08; family JACNLC01; genus JAADGM01. The sequence continues at coordinate 11,609 of JAADGM010000122.1, forward strand.
ATATCATCGAGACCATGAATGAACCGGGGCTGGAACAGAAATGGCAATCCTATCAGGCATCCTGATCCGGAGATCAGAGCGCTGACAGCGGGGCTTTGGGCCCCTGAACGATGAAATTCGTCGACCAGGCCACCATCCACGTAAAAGCCGGCAGCGGCGGTCACGGCTGCATTGCTTTTTTGCGGGAGAAAAATCGTCCCAAGGGCGGACCCTGCGGCGGGGATGGCGGTCATGGCGGCGATGTTATCCTGAAGGTCGATCCTAACCTGGCCACCCTGCATGATGTTTCCTACCAGCGTCATTATAAGGCCGGCCGGGGGCAGCACGGCCTGGGAACTAACAAACACGGAAAAAACGGCGAGGACATTATAATTCCCGTTCCCTCGGGAACCCTCGCCAGGGATCTGGCATCCGGAAAAATCCTCTGTGACCTGGTTCACGATGACGATACTTTTATCATTGCCAAAGGCGGTAACGGGGGGTTCGGCAACGCCAGATTCAAAACCCACACTCGGACGGCTCCCAGAATTGCCAACGACGGCCAGCCCGGTGAAGAAAAGGATATTGAGTTGGAGCTCAAAGTCCTGGCGGATGTGGGTCTGGTGGGTTTCCCCAATGCCGGTAAATCGACATTTCTGTCTAAAGTCTCCGCCGCCAGACCCAGGATCGCAGACTATCCCTTCACCACCCTCATTCCCAATCTGGGCATTGTCAAATATGGTGCTTTTAAATCCTATGTCATCGCTGATATTCCAGGTTTGATCAAAGGAGCCAGCCTGGGAAAGGGTCTGGGCAGTCAATTTCTCAAACATGTTGAACGAACCCGCGTGCTGGTTTATCTCATCGATGGTAACGCCTCCGATATTGCCGGACAATACAAGGTCCTGAGAGGTGAACTGGAAAATCATAATCCCGAACTGCTCCGGCGTCCGTCGATCCTGCTGCTGACCAAAGCAGACAGTTGGGGAGATGATGGACCGGAGGGCCAGCCGCTGCCGGAGGATATTGAGATCTACCGGATATCAGCGGTGAGCGGTGAGAACACCCTAACGGTCGTGGACCGGATCGCCCGGTTACTGCAGGAAAGAGATGATCCCCCCCCATCAGATCATTAGCCTTACGGGGGTCGCCGGTATGGGCCCCCGGCGTATCCGCAATCTCATCCGGCATTATCCCGAGGTGGAGGATATCACCCGTCTCTCCAAAACAGATCTCTGCCGCGCTGACGGGATTTCTGCAGAAATAGCCCTGAATATCCGCGCCATGGACGACGGCTATGGCCGCCTTGCTCTGGACAACATCGCCACGATCGGGGGACGGTATTGCAGCTATTGGGACGAGGAGTACCCGGACCTGCTGAAGACCGTTTACGATGCTCCGGTAGGGATTTTTACGCTGGGTGATATTCCGGCAGGACCGGCGATTGCCATTGTCGGTACCCGCAGGATCACCGCCTATGGCCGGAAGATGGCTGAAAAACTCACGGCCGGGTTAGTGAAAGCCGGCCTTACCATCGTCAGCGGAATGGCCACCGGTGTGGATACCGTTTGCCACCGGACGGCGATCCGGGAAGGCGGCAAAACGCTCGCTGTCCTGGGGAATGGTCCCGATGTGTGTTATCCTGCGGCAAACCGGGAACTGCGGAAAAGCATCATCCGCCACGGTGCACTCATTTCAGAATTTACACCGGGAACCAGACCGGATGCTCCGAATTTTCCCCGGCGCAACCGCATCATCAGCGGTCTGGCGCTGGGAACCCTGGTAGTGGAAGCAGGCCGGAAAAGCGGAGCCCTCATTACAGCCTATAACGCTCTGGACCAAAACCGGGAAGTCTTCGCCCTGCCGGGCAGAGTGGATTCAAAACAGTCCGCAGGCTGCCACCATTTAATTCAGCGGGGAGCAAAGCTGGTCGCCACGGTGGAGGATATCCTGGAAGAACTGCATCTTGATACCGGACTCAAGCAGGTCGAGTTGATGCCTGAACTTTCGACCGGTGAAAAAGAGATTTACGACTTGCTCTCCAGTGATCCCATCCCCATTGATGATCTCTGCCTTAAGCTGCACAAAGATACTCCGGAAGTACTGGCGACATTGCTCCTGCTGGAGCTGAAGAATGCAGTCGTGCAGTTACCCGGTAAAATGTTCAGTCGAGCCTGATCATCCCGATCTGTTACTGCCGGATTTAATCCGTTTGTGTCGGGCAATTGCCGGACAACACCGGCTGAGACGGTTCGGTTAATTCCCCAGGGGACTGCCCCGGGTTCATACTGATTTATTACCAAGCAAACAACCCAATCCACTTAGAAGCCGTGTGCCTGGCAGGTTTTCCGCGAAGGATACACCACGGCCCCAATTTGGAGGTAATCATTTTTGTTGTAATTTACAGGGTTCTATTTTATACAAATTATACGCTATACTAATTTTGGAGGTCAAAATGAAAAAGACAGCTCCACTGCTAATCCTTCTCATAACAATCGCAACTTTTCTATCCGCTCAATCGGCAGCATTATATATCGATACCGTAAACCAACAGGCGCAAACCATTGATGTCTGGCTGGATACTCCCGGTGAGGTTGCCGGTTTTCAGTTTGAATTGAACGGCGTGGAACTTTGCACAGAGCCTGCATGCATTTCCGGCGGCAGTTCGGGCGCTCCCTCCTGGATGTTATCTGTGGGAGAGAGTGGAATTGTCCTCGGCTTCACCTTCGGAGTGGCGTATATTCCCCAGGGGGATGCGCTTTTGGTTACCCTGACTTATAATGCCATAACAGGCCCGGAACTAACACTCTCAAATGTGGTTATCTCGGGTCCTCCGGGACTGCCTCCCTATCCGGTTGAGATCGGTCCGCCCTATGTATTTATTGACGGACCCGTTTTTGGCTGTACTGATCCGTCAGCAATGAATTTTGATCCGGAGGCTACAACGGACAATGGCAGCTGCCAGTTTGCCGATATCTTTGGCTGTATGGACCCCACCGCCTGTAATTATAATCCAGAGGCAGGAAATGATGATGGCTCCTGCGAGTTTGAGAGCTGCGTGGATTGTGCGGGAGTGTACGCCGGGGATGCGTTCATTGATGATTGTGGTGTCTGCTCCGGAGGCACCACCGGACATTGGGCAAACATTGATATGGACGCCTGCGGTGTTTGTTTTGGCGATGGTTCAGGCTGCATTTCAGAACTGTATTTTGGCAACCTTGATCAGAGTGCGCATACGCTTGAACTTTGGCTGAACACGAGTACCGAAATCAGTTCCTTTTCAATTCGAATAACCGGTATCAATCTCCTGACATTTTCCGGGGGTATTCTTGGCGAGTTGCCCGATTGGACATTCGACCTGAGCATGGCTCAGCCGGACCCCAGTGTTTACTATGATTTTTCTGGAGAGAGTCTCGGTGCTGATTACATTCCGGTTGGAGAACACCTGCTGACTATATTTTCATATGATCACCTGTTGGCCACTTCGGTATGTTTTTCCTTTCAGGGTTCGGCCTTCTACGGTCCTGAGGGTTACCCTGCTTCTGTCACTCTCGGAAGCTGCCTCGACTTGTTGGATCAACCCATCCTGGGTTGTACTGATCCCCTTGCCTGTAATTATAACCCTTACGCCGTTGAGGACAATGGATTGTGTGAATACGAGTCCTGTTACGATTGTGCCGGGCAAATGGGAGGCTTCGGGGTTCTCGACGACTGCGGAATCTGTTCGGGGGGGACCAGCGACCATGTTGCCAACAGCGATATGGATTGTGCCGGTGAGTGTTTCGGTGAAGCGCTGCCGGATGACTGCGGAGTCTGTTCGGGGGGAATCAGCGGGCATGAGCCGGACAGTGATATGGATTGCGCCGGCGTTTGTTTCGGGACAGCTGAGGCAGACGTGAATGGGCTCTGCTGTCAAAACGAGGAAATCGACTGTGCCGGCATCTGCTTTGGGCAGGCCTTTGTGGATGATTGCCAGATCTGTTCGGGGGGGACCAGTGGGCATGAGGCCAATTCCGATATGGATGCCTGTGGCGTCTGTTTTGGGAACGCTCTCGAACCCGGACCGGATTGCAATGGAGAATATTGTGGCGGAGCCTATATCAATGAATGTGGCTATTGTGTTGGCGGCAGTTCCCGTTTTGACCGAGATTACGGCATGGACTGTGCCGGAGTCTGTGACGGAGAGGCCTTCATCGACGACTGCGGAGTCTGTTCCGGCGGCACCAGTGGACACGAGGCCAATTCGGACATGGACTGCTTGGGCGATTGTTTCGGTTGGGCATTTTTTGATGAGTGGGGTAACTGTGTAAACGATGATGGTGATAGTTTTAATGCAGACCTGGATTGTAATGGCGTTTACTTTGGCAATTCGGTTATCGATGACTGTGGTAACTGTGTCCTGCCTGATGACTTCAATGCAGCCATGGATGACTGCGGTGTTTGCAATGGGAATAATGCCGACATGGATTGTAACGGCGATTGTTTCGGGACAGCCATCCTAAATGACTGCGGCTGCGTTGGCGGGAATACAGGTCTGGAGGCGGATTTCTGCATACCCCCTTCCTCATTCACGTTCAATCAATCGACCCTGCAGGCCTATTATTTTATTGCCAATGCCACGCTTGACGGTGTTGAACTGGTGCCGGGCGAAGACTGGATCATCGCTTACAATGGTGATGTGATTGCCGGAGCGGTTGCCTGGTCCGGCAGCTACACGACTCTCCCGACGATGGGGGATGATGGTGACGAAGCGACCGCAGGATATTTCCAGTCCGGCGATATCCCCGATATAAGGATCTACGACGGATCCAGCGGCGAACTTTATGAAACCACTGCGACAAGTGTCGACCCGCAACTGGCCTGGGAGATCAATGGTCTTTCTACCATTGATCTGTTGGAAGCCGTCCTCCGGGAGACTCAGAGCCGGGAGTTGCATGCCGGGTCGAATCTGGTTGGTTTCCAGGTAATTCCGGATGATCTGTACCTGTCGCTCGTATTATCCGGACTTACGGGTAACTGTTTTGGTGTTATCGGAGAGGGTGTCGCTGCCCAGCCAAATCCCATACAGCCTGGAGAATGGGTTGGCAGTCTGGTAAATTTTGATATTCACAAGGGTTACTGGATAAAAATGTGGGATGCCGATACGCTTGAAATACAAGGCCCGGCCATCGGGTCGGATATCACTTATGACTTGCACTCAGGTGCAAATCTCATCAGTTATCCATTTTTCAGCAGTCTGCCCCTGGAGATGGCGATCCCCTATGAGTTCTGGCAGTCCATCATCGCCATTATCAGCGAAGGCGAGGCCGCCATACCCAACCCCTTCACGGAGGACGAGTGGATTGGCAGTCTTACCGAATTTATTGGTGGCCACGGTTACTGGATGATATTAGATCAGGCCCTGAACTATCATTGGAACGAAGGCACATTGACCCGCAGCGAACAATTTGCAGAACCATCCTCCCCTGAATCCATGCCGGAAGAACTTGCTTTCAGCCAGTCAACCCGGCAGGCTTTTTATTTTGTCGAATTGTCCGCTGATCTCTCCCAATCACTGACAGCAGAAGACTGGCTCGCAGCTGTCTGTGACGGTCAGATCGTGGGCGCCCGGCGCTGGTCCGGCCCTCTGACGGATATCCCCGCCATGGGAACGGATGGCTCGCCTGAAACCGCAGGATATTGTGAACAGGGGGCTGCACCGGAGTTTAAACTGTATCGCCCGGGAACCGATGAATGGATTCCCCTTTACGGTAATATTCCCCGTTGGCAGGAGAATGCCGTTTTCAGAATTTCCGGGCTTGGGGACTATCCCGCAGTTCCAGTGGAGTATGGACTCTCTCAACCCAGACCAAACCCGTTCAATCCGGTGACGACCTTCTCCTATGCGCTGCCCGTGTCTGCACCGGTGGAACTTAGCATATACGATCTCAGCGGCCGTTTAGTTGAAACGCTGGTTCGTGAACAGCAGTCTCCCGGAGAATATGAGGTAGAATGGAATGCCCGGGAGGCCTCAAGCGGCGTCTATCTGGTTACACTGAAAACCGGGGAAACTCTGCTCACCCGAAAAATGATTCTGCTGAAGTGACTGTTTGGATGTATAGGTAGTGTAAACTTCTTTCTGTAGAATTGAATAAGAAAAGAGGTTTACGATATTCTGAATTAAATTGTGGAGAAAAAATGATACTGTTGATTCACAATTTTACAGGGAAGATGTTACTCGACCGATTTTTCTGTAAGCGCATGTCCTTTTGCTACTTTTCCTGCGCCAGGAAAAGTACAGAGAAGCAATGCCGCACCTTTGGTGTTGTCTTTTTTGGAGTGCGGCGACAACGTCGCTGCAATGTTGAATGGAATTCAACCCCTTCAGGGTTGCGGTGGCGGTGTTCCGGTTTCTATTGATATTCAACCCCTTTGGGGTTGAGAATCCCCTATTGACATGCCATTCAGATTTAAGCCTTTGATGTATTTTGGCGAACAACCTGCGCCTTAAGAAAAATCCCGGTGAGAGCAGGGTGGCGGGCCGGGAACAGAGAAGAAATGTCACACCAACGGGATATTGATTGCGACCAGCCAGCCGTGTTATCTATTTGACATCTTCCAAAATCAGGGTGAGTTCCCGCTGCCCCTACCCGAGCAAGTTGAATGTACCGCATAAATATTCCTTTTAAAAAACGCTTGTATGTAGCATGGTGCCCGTGCTACTATTACTACATGATTCGATCGTTCGCCGATGAAGGAACTGCAGATATTTATAATGGTATCGATTCAAAAATTGCCAGGAAAACGTGTCCTTCGACTCTGGTTAAAATAGCCCTTAGAAAGTTAGATCAGCTTGATTCCGTCGTTAAACTGGCTGAACTAAGGATTCCGCCCGGAAACAGATTGGAATCCCTGAAGGGTGACAGAGAAGGACGGTACAGCATTCGTATCAATGAGCGCTATCGAATCTGTTTTGGGTGGACTGAACCAGGTCCAATTGATGTAGAAATTATCGATTATCATTAAGGAGGTAAAATGGTCAGAATCCCCTCACATCGTTTACCAACACATCCCGGCGAGATGTTACTTGAGGAGTTCTTAAAACCCATGGGAATAACTCAAAAACAGTTAGCGTTGGCCATACATGTTCCGTTTCAGCGGATTAACGAAGTTGTCAATGCTAAAAGAGGAATAACACCAGGCACAGCTCTCAGGTTATCAGTATTTTTTGGGAATACCCCCGATTTCTGGATGAACCTGCAACAGCGATGGGATTTATACCGGGCACAATTGAGAGAATCTGAAGAACTTCAAAAAATACAAAGTATCGTTTGACAGCATCAGAACCGATGAGATCTCAAGCGGCGTTTATCTGGTCACACTGAAAACCGGGGAAACTCTGCTCACCCGAAAAATGATTCTGCTGAAGTGACTGTTTGGATGTATATTTAACTTAGATTTGAAAAATGATGGAGGCGAAATGAAACTTATAACCGCCATTACTGCCCTGTTGTTAATGGGAGTTGCCTGTCAGCATAATCCCGGGTCTGATCAGGATGCGATGAGTGAAGGATCTATACTGGGTGCGGATTTGGGAATGTGCATAACGTGCGGCGGATGGCTTATCGAAATTGATGACCAGATATATCACTTTGGCAGTGTACCGTTGGAAAGTGGGATCGATCTGGAAAATGAGACCTTTCCGTTGACTGTCCGTTTGACCTGGAGGGAAGATCCCGAACCTACCTGGATTGTTATCGAATCCATTGTAAAAATATGAACTGAGGGAGTTGACAGGAAGGAAAATGCAATTAGGATCCGGCTTACTTGCTATAAAGTCCGGATAATTTTGTACGGTATCTGCTGAAAATGAATTGGAATGGAAAACGATGAGAAAATATTTTATTACAGGACTTCTCGGTATCTTACTGCTCTACATTTGGAGCGCCTTGCTATACCCGCCTCTGTTGTGGACTTTAATTATTACCGGACCCCTGATGCTCGTTGGGATTTATGATTTCACACAAAAAAAACGCGCGATCATCAGAAATTATCCCATTATCGGACATATCCGTTACCTGTTTGAATCCATTCGGCCTGAGATCGCCCAGTACTTTATTGAGTCCGATACAGAGGGCCGGCCTTTCAATCGCGTGCAGCGCTCGGTGGTTTACCAGCGTGCCAAAGGTGTGCGGGATACAGTCCCCTTTGGAACTTTAAAGGATGTTTATGAGGTGGGGTACGAATGGGTAAATCATTCCCTGAACCCGGTCCACCTTACCCCAAAGGACCTCTGTATTACCGTTGGCGGCCCGGATTGTAAACAGCCTTACTGCGCCAGCCGCTTCAATATTTCGGCCATGAGCTTCGGGGCGCTGAGTAAAAATGCCGTACTCGCGCTTAGCTACGGAGCCAAAATGGGAAACTTCGCCCACAATACGGGGGAAGGCGGGATCAGTCCCTATCATCTTGAGGGTGGAGGAGACCTGATCTGGCAGATAGGAACCGGATATTTTGGCTGCCGCACTCCGGAAGGTGGATTTTGCCGCGATACATTCCGCAAAACTGCGACACTGCCCAATGTCAAGATGATCGAGATCAAACTATCCCAGGGTGCGAAGCCCGGTCATGGGGGTATTCTCCCTGCTGCAAAGCTGACGCCTGAAATTGCCGAGATCCGTCATGTCCCCTTAGGGCAGGATGTCATGTCTCCGCCTGCCCACAGTGCTTTTTCAACGCCCCTGGGCTTGATGGAATTCGTGGCCACTTTAAGGGAACTCTCCGGCGGCAAGCCGGTGGGGTTTAAGCTGTGCGTGGGGAAACGCCGGGAGTTTCTGGCCATCTGCAAGGCCATGGTCAGCAGCGGTATCACACCGGATTTCATCACGGTGGATGGAGGAGAGGGAGGCACTGGCGCTGCCCCTCTGGAATTTACCAATAATATCGGCGCCCCGCTGATTGAAGGTATGATCTTCGTGCAAAATGCTCTGGTTGGATTCGGCCTCCGGAGTAAGATCCGCCTGCTTGTCAGCGGAAAAGTGATCAGCGGATTTGATATGGTGAAACGCCTGGCACTGGGCGCTGATATTTGTTATTCGGCCCGGGGCATGCTCATGGCCATGGGCTGCATACAGTCCCTGAAATGCAATACCAATCATTGTCCGGTGGGGGTCACGACCCAAAAACCGGAATTGGTGGCCGGACTGGTCGTTGAAAACAAACGCGATAGGGTCTTCGGTTTTCACCATGAACTCTTGAAGAGTGTCTGCGAGATCATGGGCGCTATGGGGATTGCCGATCCGGATAATTTACACCCCTGGCATATCATGCGGCGCATCAGTCCCACTGAGGTCAAACATTACGGTGAAATATACGAATTTTTAGATGAGGGCGATCTGTTGAAGGGGGAACTTCCTGAAAGTTACAGGCGGGCCTTTACGGTGGCAACAGAGAATAGTTTTGGTCATGCCCCCTGCAATGTCAACTGACCCCGCGCCTGCCATAATAATCTAAAGTCAAAAAGTCAACTAGCCTCTGAAAAAAACTTGCCCACAAAATGAATATAGTGTTATACTACACCATAACACTAATATGGTAATTTATGGAATTAAACCTGAACAACGATACCCCTATATACCAGCAGATTGCCCAGATGATCCGCAAAGCGATTATTGCCGGTGATCTGAAGGAGGGGAGTGCAATTCCGTCAGTGCGGCAGATCTCGGTGGAATACAAACTGAATCCCCAGACCATTCTGAATGCAACGCAGATCCTCATTCAGGAAGGCGCTATCGAGAAAAAGAGAGGATTGGGTATGTTCGTCTGCACCGGTGCAAGAGAAAAACTGATCACCCGTGAATCGGATATTTTCCGGACGGAGAAGACGAAAGACTATATCGCCAGAGGCAAGATACTGGGCTATACCGAAAAACAACTCTGCGGACTCATCAAAGAAAAATACGAGGAGGTTTGAATTTGGAACCCTTGATCAATATACAACATCTCAGTAAGAGTTATGGCAGTACGAAGGCTCTGGATGATGTGAATCTTACTATTCCCGCCGGCAGAATTGTCGGTTTGGTGGGACCCAACGGATCCGGCAAGACCACCATGCTGCGGGCCATGACCGGACTGATCAGTTATGAGGGGAATATCTCCATCCTCGGTGTGGAACCAAAAGATAACCGGGCTGAACTCATGCGGTCCACTGGTGTGATACACGATATTTCCGTGCTCCCCCCGTGGATGACCATCCGCCAGGCTCTTACTTTCCAGAGCGGTATTCATTCCGGGTTTAACCGGGAGCGTTGCATAAAATTACTCCAAAAAACCAGTATTCAGCTGGATTCCAAAGTTAAACAGCTCTCCAAGGGTATGAAGACACAGCTCCATCTGGCCATGGTTCTGGCCACCGATACCCGTCTGCTGATCCTCGATGAGCCCACTCACGGGCTTGACATCCTATTCCGGAAAGAACTGTACTCCAATGTGCTGGAAGATTATTTTGACAGTGAAAAGTCCATAGTTATCTCCACACACCAGGTGGAAGAGGTGGAGCATATTTTAAGTGACGTAATCTTTATTAAATCCGGTCAGATTTTCATGTACGAATCCATGGAAAACCTGCGGCAGCGGTTTTGCCAGGTGAGCGTGCCTGAAGAGGCGGTTGAACGCATCCGTTCCTTCAAACCCCTGCTGGAGACTGCCATCTTTGGCAAAACCGTTTTCCTGCTGGAGGATGCCGACCGCGGGGAGTTGGCAAAGCTCGGAGATGTCAGAACGCCCTCGGTCGTTGATATATTCATTGCAGTGATGGGAGGTGCGGCATGAGACAATTTGCAACGCTGTTGAGAAGAGAATGGTGGGAATGGCAAAAGACGGTTTACTGGACGATGGGTATTTTCAGTGTACTCCTGCTCCTGTCCCTGTTTCCTGTAAACCGGCTGTCAACTGCCGTCAACAATAAATTCGATACGGAACAGTTACAGGATGAGGGTGAGATCATCATTAACGGCCGTGATATCCTGCCGGACCTCAAAAAAAACGGCGGTATCGATGGACTTAAAAAAACATTGTCTGAAAAACCACAAAAAGTACTGGTACCCTATGGTTACACCATCGTGACTGGTTTTCATATCCTGCAGATCATCGTTCTGTTCATCGCACTGTTTTATTTTTCCGATTCTCTTTTTAAAGAACGCTCAGATGGCAGCACCCTGTATTACCGCAGCCAGCCGGTAGGAGATCACTGCCTGCTCTTGTCCAAAGTGGCCGCTGGTATCATCGGTATTCTCGGCGTGTCCATTATCATGTCTTTCGTGCTGCTCACCTTTACCAAGCTGGATTTGATGGTCATGTCCGGGAAGCTTTCAGACCTGCTCCTGCCCGTACTTGGGAGATTGCGGGTCCTCGATCTGTTCAAAGACATGTTGGTTTTTCAATTTGTTTCGATATTATGGCTCAGCCCGCTGATCATGTTTCTGATTTTTGTGTCCAGTGCTGTAAAAAACCGACCCCTGATTATCGGGATAGGCGGTCCAATCCTCCTGGCGATTGTGATCCAGCTGATCTTCAGCAATCATGATATTTTCAATGTGGTTGTAACGACTTTCCGGCGGATTGGTGAGATACAGAATGAACAGATGCTGCTGGACTGGGATATGCCGCTCACAGGTGGACAGGTTAGTGTATTCGGGTCTTTTTCACAGTATTTCTTCACACTGCGAACACTGTTCTCTCTGGGTATTTCCGCAGTGATCTATGGTCTGACCTGGTTCATGTATCACCGGAATTTAACAACTTCATAAGCGTCTTCACCTAAATCGGTTATTTCTCCCACGGGTTGTAATAGCAGCAAAACGAACAGAAATAGAGCGAAACTATAACCGCACCTGATCGTTGGTCTTTCCGGGCGGCTGGCAGGGGCAAAGAAAATGCTGACACTGACCGGTCTCTGCAGCGTTTCCGGACAATATACAACGACTGCGAAAAGTATATCAGACGCTGCTGGAAGCATAAGCGCAAGCGGCATCACTTTTCAACTGACAAACCGGACTCACCGACTGCCCCGCTGCAGGTGGCGCAGGGCGGCATTACACTGTGATAAGAAAAAAGGGTGCATCAGAAAAGAAAGTCCGAATTAAATTTATGCATTAATTTTAGAGGAATATATGGAATATTTATCAGTACTGACCGGTATCATTTCAAGTCCCCGGCAAACCATAAGATCTTTTCCTGAAAAAATCCAGCCTCTGGATTGGCTAGTTCCCCTTATCCTGCTGCTGCTCACCGTCTCGATCTCAACCTGGCTCACGGGCCCTCTGACTGCCGAGTACAGTATGAACAGGCAATACGAGATGATTGAAAACAATCCAAACCTTACGGATGACCAGAAGGAAGAGTACCTTAACAACCTCGATGAACAGGACCCTGCTAAAAATCTGTATCTTAAAGTTTTTGCCGGGACCCTCGTCGGCCTGCTGTTGGAGGTGGGGGTACTCATGGTAATCGGTTCTCTGGTCCTGGGAGGAAGCGCAGCTTTTCTGGCCGTATGGCATGGCGTACTTTGGGTTTCGGTAATCAAGATCCTGGAGATCATCGTCACGGTGATCATAACCCTGACTACAGGGCAGGTTCTGGTTGAACTGGGACTCACGGTGCTGTTACCCGATTCCATGACCGGGAGTATGCTCTATTATCTGCTGCTTCAATTCGGTATCTTTGCCGTGTGGCGAACCATCTTATACGGCATGGTTATTTCCACCCTCTATGAGGTCGATCAGAAAAAGGCCTGGGTGACCCTCTTCGCAGCCTGGTTTATCTTCGCTTTGATCTCGGCTGTAATGATTACCAAAAGCGGCCTGATGATCACCTGAACTCCATGAAATTTAAATATTTTTTCATCATTCTCGTCTGTTTTGGAATTACGATTTCATCAGCTGCGGTGTCCGAGGTTCAGTTAACATTGGATGAACTTATCAGCAAAGCCCTGGAGCATAATCACGAGATACAGATCAGCCGCTTACAACTCAAAGGCGCCGAATCCACCGCCGCAGGAGCCTTTGCCGGTTTTCTTCCCTCGGTAAATCTGTATATGAATCAGGATTTGAATAACCGGACAAGTTTCGGTCTGCCGTCTGCCCCGGATACCAGTGACACGGGGCTGGACAGTCTCTATAACTTTTATGATCTGGGGTCCACCTCCACTTCCAGCACGACCCTGAGTATCAATGAAACTCTTTTTGACGGTGCCCGCTCCTGGTATGCCAACCGGAATGTGAAGAATTTCATTCACCAGGCAAAACTGAATCTGGACGCACAGGTTGAGAAGGTCGTCCTGGATGTAAAAACGGCCTATTTCCGTTACCTGTCAGCGTTGGAGCAGAAAGAAGTGGCTGATTTTTCACTGGAGCTGGCAGATTCACAACTGGAGCTGGTTCAGCAGCAGTATGACTTGCAGGCAGTCAGTGAAACGGACCTGTTAAAAGCCAGAGTCAGAAGAGGTCAGGCAGAAGCGTCTGTGCTGTTGAAACAACAGGATGTGAAGGCGGCCAGAAACGAGATCTGCATCGCGGTTGGAGAAACTGCCGGCTGCAGTATTGGGATCGGCAGGATCGATATTTTCCTTTCTGATCTGCCGGCGTATGAAGATGCTAAACGGGAACTGCTCCGTGACAACACACAGCTGCAGCTGGCGGATATCACCGTCATCGGCCGGGAGTTGGCCTATAAAACGCAGATCAGTGTGTTTCTCCCCATTGTATCCCTGGGTGTCAACTATACCGCCAGGGCCGATAATGTCGGAGACCAGTTCGACGGCCTGTTGAAAACTCCTCCGTCTTCGACGCTGAACCTCTCTTTCCCCATCTTTAAAGGATTTTCAAATAAAAGCCGCCTTTATCAGCTTAAATACGATTTGCTGTCCGCTGAAAATAACGTGAATAAACTTCGGAAAAGTTTGTTGGTTCAACTCGACAACCTGCTGACCGCGCTGGACACTTACCATCGGTTGATCCCCATCAATGAGGAGATCATTACCTCCGCCCGGTTGGATGTGGAATTGGTGGAAAAAAAGTATCATCTCGGTTCCAGTGATATTCTGGATGTACTGAACGCCCAGAATTCGCTGATACAGGCTCAAAGTGACCTGGTGCAGATCAAGCATGATGCAAAAATATTGGAAGCTCAGCTGGAGGTATTACTGGGCAGGGTCCCAAATGGGAAGGCGGGAAATTAATTCACTGCTCAGACCCGGCAAAATATGGAGACCCAACAGGTTCTCAATTCATAATCCCGGGCTCAACAGAAGTTTTAGCGCAGCCATATCATTGATTGCGTCATGATCAGGAATCATCAAAAGTGGTAAACATATGACAAAAAAGAAAGTATTTATCGCGGCGGGAATCATCGTTTTACTGGCCCTCATCATCTGGAAAAACGCTTCCCGATCCGATAGTGGTCCGGCCAAACCTATCGCTGTCCAAATGGAAAAAGTCCGGCGGAAAACCATTGAGCAGGTCGTGTCGGCCACCGGCAACATCAAGCCCGTGGTGGAGGTGAATCTCTCGGCGAATATCAGTGCGGAGATCAGGGAGGTGTTCGTCAAAGAAGGTGATAACGTCCAGGCAGGACAGACCCTGGTCATACTCGACAGCCTCAAATATGCTGCCGCCCTCCGGCAGGCTGAATCTGCGCTCTCCGCTGCCAGAGCGAGTGAAAAACAGGTCAGACTGGAATACCGGCGGGCAAAACAGCTCCTCGAAAATAAGTTGATCAGTGACCAGGAATTCGAAGCTCTGGATGCCTCTCTGAAACTTCGGGAAGCCGAGGTCAAACAGGCGAGCGAACGGGTCACTCAGGCCAGAGACGATTTACAGAAGACCATACTGGCTGCCCCCGTGGCCGGAACCATAACTTCTCTGCAAAAGGAAGTGGGAGAGATGGCGCTGGGTTCCGTGTTCCAGGCAGATGTAATTCTCACCATATCGGATCTCTCGGCCATGGAGGTGGTCGTTAAGGTGGACGAGACGGATGTAGTGAACATTGCCCTGGGAAATCCCGTAAAGGTGGATATTGACGCCCTGCCGGATACTCAGCTGAAGGGGTCAGTAACGCAGATTGCTCAATCCGCTCAAACTAATATTCAAACCGGCAGTCAGGATCAGGTGATTGATTACGAGGTACGTGTGCTCATCGACATGCAGTCGATGGATGATCGCATCAGACCGGGAATGTCCGCCACGGCCAATATTACTACCGCCGTCAGTGAAAATGCCATCGCCATCCCTATTCAGGCTTTGACAGCCCGGCCTGAAAATGAGCGGCCGGCACGGAGTGGGAAAAAGGATAAATCTGACAAGCAGGATAAGGTCGAGACCTCTCTTTATGATATCGAAAAGGACAAACTGATTGATGTGGTGTTTGTGGCGACCCGGGACAGTACAGGGAGTGGCGGATTTTCATTCGGCCGGAAAAAGGAAAAATTTACGGTTTCACGACGGCCGGTTACAGTGGGAATTTCCTCAGCCAATTTCTATGAGGTAAAGGCCGGTCTGGAAGAGGGTGAATTGCTGGTCGTGGGGAATTACAAGGCTATCAGCAAGGAATTGAAAGACGGCAGCCCGGTTACGCGGAAAAAGACGGGTACCCGTAAAGTACGGGGACGCCGGAATGGCGGCGGGGAATAGCCCATGGCCTCAAACCACCTGATCCATCTGGAAAAAATCACTAAAACCTATGTGATGGGGAGTGATACCATACACGCCCTGGACGGAGTTGATTTCCAGATACAGAAAAACGAATATATCTCCATCATGGGACCTTCAGGGTCGGGGAAATCCACGCTTATGAATATCATCGGCTGCCTGGATACACCCACCTCGGGGACCTACAGGTTTGAAGATGAAATTGTGTGCGATGTTGGTGATACGGGCACTGTCAAGATGAATGGTAATGACCTGGCCAGGATTCGCAACCGCAAAATTGGCTTTGTGTTCCAGACTTTCAACCTGCTGCCCCGGGTAACTGCTTTTAAAAATGTGGGGTTACCTCTGGTTTATGCCAATATACCCCGGGCACAGCAAGTTCAGATGACTCAGCTTGCCCTCGAAAAAGTCGGTCTGGCGGATCGCGCTCACCATAAGCCCAGCGAACTCTCTGGCGGTCAGCGTCAGCGCGTTGCCATCGCCCGGGCACTGGTCAACAATCCTTCAATAATTCTTGCCGATGAACCCACTGGAAATCTGGACTCCGAAACCTCTAACGAAATTATGGCCCTGTTTGACGACCTCCATCGACAGGACAATACTATCATACTTGTAACCCATGAACCGGATATTGCACTGCATGCGCACCGCAGCGTCCATATTCTGGACGGCAGGATCGAAAGTGATGAGATCAATCCCAATGTCCGTCGCTGAACGGCAGAATGATTGAGATCATCAAGCTGGCGCTGGCAGCCCTTTGGGGGCATAAGCTCAGAGCTTTCCTGACCACGCTGGGGATAGCAATCGGTGTGTTCACTGTGGGGACGGTTATGGCCATCATTCACGGTCTTAACACGTCTTTTTCCGATCAGATATCAATGCTCGGATCGGACGTTTTTTATATTTCCACCCATAAATGGGGAGGGGGATACGAAGAGTGGATCCGTTCCTGGCGGCGAAAACCCATCACCCCGGAAGCTGTCAATTATATTTTAGATCATGGCCGCCTTGTGGACATTGCCTCACCGATGCTGGGGAGACGTTCTACGCTGAAATTTAATGATAAATCTCTGGAACTGGTGCAGGTTGCCGGTGTCAATCAATATGCGCTTGAAATAGATGGTTCCGACCTGGCTGAAGGCAGATTTTTTTCCGCGGCGGATGTGAGTCACCGGAAAAATGTGGTCGTTATCGGGGATGATGTCCGTCAGGAATTCTTCCCGGGGATCGATCCCCTGGGGCAAATCCTGAAGATCAGTGGGCATAAATTCACCGTCATTGGCTGCTTCGTTCGCAAAGGGCAAATGCTGGGGAATAATATGGATAACCGCGTCCAGATCCCCTATCTCACGTTCAGTAAATTTTTCGGGGGACGCCGCACGAACACCACTATAGCAGCCAAAGCGGTAAGTCCTGACCTGGTGGATGATGCCTACGACGAACTGCGCAGTCTCCTGCGGCACTATCGCAGGTTAAAACCGCAGGATGAAGATGATTTTGCAATTAATCAGATCAGCTCCATCATGGAACTGTACAACAAAATGACGGCCATGCTCTGGGCTGTGGCCATCGGTATCGGCAGTATTTCGCTCATAGTGGGCGGAATCGGTGTCATGAACATCATGCTGGTTACGGTAGCTGAGCGTACAAAGGAGATCGGCATCCGCAAATCTATCGGCGCTACCCGGTCAAAAATCCTCTTCCAGTTTCTGGTAGAGAGCATGGTGGTCTGCGCTTTGGGTGTAATTCTGGGGTTGACTCTTGCTTCAGGCGTGGCCTTTGCAGTTCAGAAATTTACACCACTTGCGGCCAGTATCCCCGCAAACTGGGGACTTCTTGGGGCCGGGACCGTCGTCATTGTCGGATTGGTCTTTGGTTTGTGGCCGGCAAACAAAGCTGCCAAGTTAGATCCTATCGAAGCGCTTCACTACGGCTAAATGAACCATGCTTGAATACATACGATCGGCTCTTTCCTCGCTGGTGAGCAACAAGCTCCGCTCAAGCCTTACAATTCTCGGTGTTATCATTGGAGTCTGGGCCATTGTGAGCATGCAGTCCATCGTAGCCGGTTTTGACCGTTCCATGAGGGAGACCATGGCAGAGTTCGGGACGGAAACTTTTTTTATCCAGAAATTCCCGGCAATTATAATGGGCAACGGGACCTGGCGAAAATATATGCGTCGGAAAGACCTCACCTATGAGGATGCGATTTATCTTGAAGAAAATGCTAATTTTCTGAGGAGCGCCGCCGCCAGCATTACCAATCGGGCACAAACGCTGAAGTACCGTAATCACAAGACTTCTCCGGGTGTAGCGGTCATCGGTGCGACTGCGGGGTATTTTGTGGCCAATGCAACCAGCTTGTATGAAGGGCGATTTTTCACAAAAGATGACGTTCATCATCAGCGAAATGTCATCATCCTGGGGATGGACGTGGCGGATGAGCTCTTCCCGGTTGAAAGCCCCATTGGGAATACCGTCTCCATCAGAGGGATTAAATTCACGGTCACAGGGGTTCTGAATCTGATGCCCGGGTTCGGCAGTGAGTCCCCTGACAATATTGTCATCATCCCCATCACGGTTTACCAGAAGATCTTTGAATGGTCCTCGGATGCTCTGGGTCTGCAGCTGCGGGCGCTCTCATCGGATGTACTGGAGGAAGCCCTTGACGAAGCTACCTCTTTGATGCGGATCCGGCGAAAAGTACCGGCAGGAAAGCCCAATGATTTTGAAATATTTACCGGTGACTCCATCGCAGACACGGTGAAGGATCTCACTGCCTATGTTCGTATCGCGGCCCTTGGCATCGCGGGCATATCCCTGATCGTAGCAGGTATCGGTATCATGAACATCATGCTGGTTGCTGTTCTGGAGCGTACCCGGGAAATCGGTACCCGTAAAGCAATTGGCGCCAGGAATTCCGACATTCTGTGGCAATTTCTGCTGGAATCTGTGATCCTGTCGGAGTTTGGTGCTTTTATCGGCCTGGGATTTGGCTATCTCACCGCCTGGGCCATCACCAGTAAAATCCCGCAGATGACGGCAACCGTGCCCTACTGGTCTATCATTTCGGCCGTGATCTACTGTTCCGTCATTGGAATCTCCTTCGGCAGCTTCCCCGCCCGCAAGGCCTCCCGTCTGGATCCCATCGATGCCCTGCGTTATGAGTAGATGATATTTCCCTTGGAGCAACGAAAGCGAGGCACGCCGCCTGATTTATAAATACCAGACGTCCTTTTTATGGCCGATATTCAGGTAAGAGGTCACTTAATCTGACGGTTCTGTCTTCAGCGAGGATAACCTGCGTGTCCCGGTTTTGCGGATTGACCTGAAACATTAGTTCCCTGCAGCGACCACAGGGGGGCACAATACCCTTGCTGTTGACGGCAACAATCGTCAGGATCCTGGTTTCACGTTCCTTCAGCATGTCTGCAATCGCGGCATGTTCGGCGCAAAACCCGATTCCGCAGGCGAGATCAAGACAAATGCCCGTATAGATCTTTCCGTCACCAGCCCGTAAAGCAGCGGCACAGGACCCGGCCGTCAATCCCCTGCGTGAAAGTTTGAATTCTCCACAGATATTCCGTGCCCTTTCAATCAGTTCTTTATCCATCATGACTCACTCTTTCTTTAAGTTCGAATTTTCAGCTTTGAAATCGTAATCAATTTTACGATCAGCGAAAATATGATCCTGTATAAACAAACGTAATTTAAAATGATTTGGGTGCCGGTTGGGTATTTTACAGTATGCTGATGGGACCTGCCGGTAAATTCCCGGGTAACCAAATCCGTTTTGAAGGTTCTTCAGAGAATGACAAAAAGTATAAATTTCAAACTTCCCCTGACGATGCTTAAATTTCTGCCATGAAAATGTCCCATAAATCTCTCTTATTCCTGATGATCAGCTTCAGCGGTCTGCTGTTATCACAGTTTACGGAGGTTGAAGTAACCGTCGATGAAACACGAATGCGCGGAGAATCTGAACATTATCTCACCAATTCATTGGAAGAACAAATGCAGACCTATCTTTTGAATACGCGCTTCGCACCCGACGCGGAGGATATTGAGATGGTCATCAATGTCCGCGTGGTTGTCGAGTCCATAACCGATCATGGGAATGCCAAAGTGATCAAGGTTCAGGCGGTGATCACAAATAACCTGGATCAGCAGTTCTACGCCAAGGGTGTCGATTTTCCCTACTCAGCCGGTCAGTCCATCAATTTTGACACTGTGTATGATCCTCTCGCGGCATTTCTGGACTATTATGCCTTTCTCCTCATCGCCGGTGAGCTCGACACATATTATATTTTGGGCGGGACGCCTTATTTCAGCCGGGCCATCCAGATTGCCGACGAAGGACAGACATCCGCCTATTCCAGAGGCTGGCAGGATCGCTGGAAACTGGCACGGGATATTAATGAAAACGTCTATACCCGCGAGGCCAAATACCATTTTTATGCGGCTCTGGACATCCTTTTCCAGCCCAAAGCAAAGAAAGCCGATTTGAAGGAACATCTGGTAATCTTCCATGATAAGATCATGGATGTTGTCAGTCAGATCGGGAATGATCGCTATACGACGGTATTTCTCACTGCGCACGCCGAAGAGGTTGCCAGAATGATGCAGATGACCGAGATGTACCCGGAGCTAAGAGACCTGATGGATTTTGACCTTGAGAACAAAGAGATCTATCAGAAATATCTGCCTGAAGATTAACACAATCCCGCACATAACCGGATGAAAATACTGTCAGGCATTAACCGGCTGACATATTCTGTCATGTTAAGATCTGCTCTCCTGACGATCTTTCTGGTGGTTTTGGTCTCCTTTGGTGCGGCCCAGCAGCTTTCCTCAAAAGATATCCAGAAAAATATTGATGAGCGAAACCGGGAAATTCTGGAGCTGAAACAGGATATCTCAAAGGTTGAAAAACGTCTTGGCAAGAAAATCCGTGAGGCCAATTCCACCGAAGATATCCTGAATGAACTGAATAACAAAATAGATCTTACCGAAAAACTTATCAAATCCCTGTCGCGCGAGGAGCGTTTTGTATCAGAACAGTTATTTATCATCCAGTCGGATATTGAAAAGATCCGGCAGGAGCTGACACAACTGCGGGAGAATATGAAAAAACGCATCATTTACCTCTACGAGTATGGCCGCCCAACACTCCCGGAAACGATCCTCCTCTCGGATAACTGGAACGAGATGCTCTATCGCATCAAGTACCTGGATGTGCTCATTCGCTATGAAGATCAACTAGCAGTCGATATCGAAGCTAAATTGTCGGAACTCACCGCTGAAAATGAAAAATACAATCAGGAATTGGCCCGCAAGCAGGACCTGCGACAGGCGAAGGAAACGGAAAACCGCGTTCTCACCCGGGATAAGCAGAAACGGGAGGAGTTGAAGAGCAAGCTCGATAAAGAAACAAAACAGCTTTCAGCAAATCTTAAAACCAAACAAGAAATGCTGAAACAAATGCAGGAGCTCATCGATAAACTGCTTGCAGATAAAAAGTCCGCTCAGAAACGCGAAGCAGAACTGGCCCGCGAGAGAGAGCTGAGACAGATGGCCACAACCGGAAATTTTGCCGCCCTGAAAGGGAAACTGCCCTGGCCCGTAGAAGGAACTGTCATCACGCATTTCGGAGTGCAGGTGAATCCTGAACTCAAGACAAAAACTGCCAATCCGGGAATCGATATCCGCAGCAGCAAGGGGCAGGATGTCACTGCTGTACTGGATGGCATTATTACAAAAATAACCTATCTGCACGGATACGGTAATATCCTGATTGTTGCCCATGGCTCGGGCTACCATTCCGTTTATGCCCATGTGGATGACATTATCGTGCACGAAAAAGAGTATGTACAGGCAGGTTCCCAGCTGGCGGTCGTTGACGGCCAGGGCATCCTGCATTTTGAGATTTATGGCAATCAAACTAAATTAAATCCAGAAAACTGGTTGATGAGAAAATGAACTTCCCTGATCTGATACTGAACAAGAAGATCTGGCGGCAGGTGATGACAGCCTGGAAAAACGACAAGCTGCCGCATTCGCTGTTATTTTACGGACCGCCGGGCACCGGCAAAGAAGGTCATGCCCTGGAGATTGCCAGTCTGGTAGGCTGCCAACACCCCGGCGAGGATGGTCCCTGCGGTGATTGTGGCGGCTGCAGGAAAGTGGCTTCGTTTCAGCACGGGAATGTACATCTCATACTGCCCCTCCCAAGGGGAAAGGGATCGGTCAAAAAAGACGACGATCCCCTTAAAGGCCTGACGACGGCTCAACTTGAGGAGCTCCGCAGACAGTTAGCTGCCAAAGGCAAAGACCCCTATTTTCGGATTGAGCTGGAACACGCCAATACGATCCTGATCAATTCGATCCGTGACCTCAGACACAAAATCTACATGACTACCTCTGAATTCGGGTGGAGGGTCATTCTCATTTTCGAGGCAGAGAAACTTTGCATTCCCCAACCGGAATCCGCCAATGCTCTTCTGAAAATACTCGAAGAACCTCCTGACAATACGATCTTCATTTTAGTGACCTCAAATGTGGTGCAGATGCTGGATACGATCAGGTCACGCTGTCAACAGATCTATTTTCCGCCTCTTTCCGACGAACAGATACTGGCCGATCTGGTCAAAAGCAAGATTTCGGACCAGCAGGCAGGCGTCATAGCGCATATCGCCGATGGAAATATCAGACTCGCCCGTAAACTTGCCGGTTCATTTGATACTATCACCGGGGCAATTGAGCTGTTGGAGAAGGCACTATACAGTTCAGAGCCGGATCACTGGCAAACTTTGATCTCTCATGTCACGGTTTTGAAAAGACAGGGAAATGCCGACCTTGAGAACTTCTTTCGCGCCGTAATCCTTTATTTCAGAGATTTACTCGTAATTAAACAGGCCGGCCCTGAAGCACTCGTGATCAGGCAATTTGAAGAAAATTATAAGAAGTTGGTTCGAAAATTCCCCGATGCGTTCTGGGAACAACTGATCCACCAATCTGAAAATACACTGCGTTATCTCAAAGCAAATGGATATGCACCGCTGATCCTGACGACCTGGCTTTTGGATATGCAGTCGCTGCTCAAAAGAGAGGACAGACGTTATTTTGATCTTGCCGAGTGGCAGGCAGGCTGATTTTGCTGGGATTCAACATCATATTAACGTTTAAATTATACACCTTGTAAGAGTGAAAATGCGAATCATTAACATAGGACCGATACCTTGAAGAGAGACTTACTTAATACGGGTTTCCGACCCATCATCGACAGGATAGTATTTGTGCTGACCCTGCTCGGTGTACTGACGACAGTTCATCTGTGGATACAACAGAACAGGGGATTTGACCGGGGGTGTCTCGGGATAACCCTTTCAGAAAGCATAGAAGAGAATTTTGATTGTGAATCAGTCCTGCTGAGTGAGGCGGGAACCTTTTTCGGCATTCCCAATACGGTTTCCGGGCATCTGTATTACGACCTGCTGTTACTGTTAAGTCTTTCACTGGTTTTCCTGGATGACAAACGTATCCGTCTCATTAAGAATCTGCGTTTGCTGGCTATCGTTGGTGGTGTTTTCTATACCGGCTATCTTGTGTATTTTCAATATTTCGTCCTGGGAGAATTCTGTGCGCTCTGCCTGATATCGGCGACGATCGTTGCAACTCTGCTTATCACACAGATCTTTGACAGACTGCTGGCACCGCCTTCCCCGGCATCTCCGCGACACCGGGGCAGTATGAAAAGTGAACTGACACTGACCCTGGGCCTGATTGCGCTGACAGTGGCTCTTTCTGCGGCGGATGTACAATATTTTAGAGGACTGGACATTCTTGCAAAAAGTAAGACCGGCCAGGCGGCTGCGGAAGCAGGGAAGGACACAAAGACCGAAACCACTGTGGATGGAAGCCAATCAAAAAATGATACTGAAAAAGCACCCGCCCCTGTAGAAACAGTAGAAGAACCGTCAAAACCCGCCGCGGAAACGGTTTGTGAGTATCATAAAACTTTAGAACCGGTGGAAGAATGGGAATTACAGATCCAGGCCCGTGACCCTTACAAAGGAGACCCCAACGCAGAGGTTGTCGTCTTTGAATACTTCGACCCCAATTGTCCCCATTGTAAATTGCTGCATGAAACCATGGAATCGGTCGAAGAGAAATATGGTGCTTCGGTCCAATTTATTTATAAACCCTTCCCCTTGTGGAGCTATTCCATACCCCAGATCCAGGCCCTGTACCTGGCCTCGGATGCGCATAAATTTTTTGAGATGCTGGACCGGCAGTTTGAACTCCAGGAGCACGGGAAGGGACTCACACCGGAACAGCTTGGAGCTATTGCGGATGAGATTGGCATGGATGGAAATGCTCTCATGCAGCAGCTTAAAAAGAAAAAATATGCCCGGTTAGTTCTGGCACAGCGAAAATCAGCACGGAGTATCGGTATCCGCAGCGCTCCCGTTGTCATGATCAACGGGAAATTCATCGCCTCAAATTCCCGGACTGAAGATTGTCTCAGCTGGTTTATTGAAAAAGAGCTGAAATAGAAAAATGCCCCCTGGGCAGACCCGTGGTCCGCTCTGCATTCAGTTTCTCGACAGCCCGAATGCCCGACCCGAAAGCAACGGTTGGCAGTTTGACGATAGAGGATTGCGGATCAGTGCGCTGCCAACGACAACCCTGAAGGGGTTAAACAGAAAAATTCGCCGCGAACAGCAACCCCAAAAGGGGTTGAATATGAATAGAAGATAATGACCAGCACCACCACCCTGAAGGGGTTGAACGGAAGAATCAGCGCCAGCCCCGATGCCCGCACAGCCGGGTCATGGCTTACTTGAAAACCGGCGAAAAATCTCGCAGGTCAATCGTAAATAATTTTGTATTTTCAGTTGTAGTTTGTACCCTCTCCCATAATAGTTGACCTCTTTTCTTTATTCATTATCAACTGACAGCAGCAAACAGCTGCTTTAGAAGCCGTTTTGCTCCTGATCTTTTGTTATAGTATTTCTCACACGAATTTATCGTTTAAGCTGTCTACGTCCGGCAGTTGCGTGACTATGTCGGACGAGACGATTTGGATAATTCCCCGCCGCTTGCAGCAGAGTAAATCATTTACCCACTATTCATGGCTGTATATTCCATTTGCTTCAATTTCAAATAAGTACGCAAAAAATCATAATTATTAAGATAAATATTCAATATAATGCTTGCATTATGAGCCGTCTGTAAAACAAAATTTCAATCAATTTACATGAGGGTTTTCCTTTGATTGAAATCCCGGACATCTTTATTTATGGAAATGGCGAATATCCAGTATTAAAGGACGGCAGCGACATCAGTCCGTCACAATGGGTGGAATACATCTCGCAAACTGCACTGTTAGCCGAATCCGACCTGCCGAAAACCTACAGGGAATTTACCAGAATAGACCGGGGATCGTGCAGTGATACGGTCAGGGCGGTGGCGCTGGCAGGACAGGGACGCTGCATCATTCGGCGGGGAGATTTTCTCTCCGGGGCAAAACTTTTGGGACAGGCTATTCGTATAATACCGGATTTCTCAAAAGACGCCAGGGCCTTTATCCTCCTTGAAATGGTCTCTTTTCTTGGTATGATCGGCAGTTTTGAAATCTCCCGTCTGCTCCTGCAGCAGATACCCATGTTAACCCGGTCGGAATACCTGATAAAACTTGCAGAATACTATACGCTGGTTCAGCATATCCGCACCGGAAAACCGGATGTAATGGATAAGCTCATTGCTTCACTAGAATACTTCACGAACGTAAAACTCCATTCCGTTGCGGCATATCATCATAAGATCATGGGGAATCTCCTCCGCAGGAAGGGGAAATACGACCTTGCCGTGCAGGAATATGAAAAAGCAGTTGACTTGGCGGATCTTCACAAATTCCCTCATATATCCGTTGCCGTCAAACACGATATTGGAATGCTTCTATTCTATCAGGGCCGTTATGAAGATGGAATCAAAACCATGAAATATTGTATTGACAAGGCAGAAAACAGTTATACACGGGCGTTTATTTTTGCAAACCTGGGATTTATCCACCTGAAGAAGAAGGATGATGAGAATGCCCACCGGTGGTTTGATAAAGCTATGGATGAGATCACGTCCCATGGGGTATTCCATATGCTTCCCGGAGTCTGTTATTATCTTGGGCATATCCATGAAAAACAGGGGCAGCTTCGTCTGGCAAAATTCTACCTTGAGAAAGCCAGCAAAGCCGCTCATGATCTGCTGAAACAGAATTTCCCCTACAACGGGGATCGGGAGCGTGCTATAACAGGGTATATCCGATTCCTTGAGAAACATCCCGCCGTTTCCGGAGACCCGTTGGAGGATATGGACATCAGCTTTGCAATAGACAGATCACTGAAAGAAATCAGGGGAATTTTCCAGCACGGGGTACTGTCTCACATGGTGCAGAAATACGGTTCCGCCCGGAAGTCCGCCCAGGTCATGAAGATGTCTGAACGCACCTTCCACGCAATTCAGAAACGTGTGCGGGACTACAGCGGTAAGTTCATGCCCAAAGAGATCATTCAACTGTTTATAGACCGGCAGGAACTCAACTGGTCCGAGATCAACCAGCGGTTTGAATCCATTCTGCTGAAATATCTGTTGAAAGAATACGGCAGCAAACGGGCAGCCAGCGAAAAACTGCAGATGAGCTATCCACATCTGGTGGGAAGAACTAAAAAAATATCAGAGTCACGAATTTAACAGGACGACACCGATGACACGGATTTTTCAATCCGTGAAATCCTTTAATCTGTGTAATCGGTGATTCAGACATAAGGGGAGCAAAATGAGAAACACATTAATAACAATTATCTTATTGACTTTAAATATTGCATTTGGGCAGGACTGCTATTCCAGCACCGACTGCGATGAGAGTGAAATTTGTGTCCCTGTTGATGGCTTATGCGATACCAGCAATGAACCTGGCTTCTGCTTTGCAATT
>JAADGM010000122.1:38290-42897 GCA_013152375.1 FCB group bacterium
GTTTTTTATCCTCCCATGTGTGGTTGTGATGGCGAAGAATATACAATTTGTGATGTATATAATTTAGGTATTGGTCTCGATCACGAAGGGTATTGTATAGAAAACTATGACGGTCCCGTCTGGCATATTGCACCCAACGGATCGGACGAAACGGGGGATGGCAGTGAGGACTTTCCATTTGCATCTATTCAACATGGTCTTTGGGTGGCTTCGGAAAGCGATACAGTCCAGGTAGCAGAAGGCACCTATTTTGAGAATATCTTCTGGCCTCCCGTCAACGGTATCAAATTGTTGGGCTCTGGTTCTGACTCCTGCATTATCGATGGTGACTCTTTGGGCAGTGTAATCCGATTTGAAAACCAAGAGAATGAATTTATAGATACTACTACGGTTATCTCCAACTTTACTATCCAGCATGGCTACGCCCAGGGTGAATTCTTCGAAAATCGGGGTGGTGGGATCTTCTGTGAGCTGTCCAGTCCACGGCTAACGGATCTGATCATTACTTCTAATAGTGCTCATTTGGGCGGGGGCATTGCCCTGAACACTACTTCGGGTGTGCACATTGACAATGTGGAGCTGACTGGCAACTTCAGTTCAGGCTATGGTGGTGGCCTCTATGCTTATGCATCCAATGTCGTCATCGAGAACACCTCAGTTTTTGGAAATACCAGCAGCACAGGTGGCGGCTTGTACTTCGAAAACGCATCGCCTCAGATCCGGAACTCCGTGATTCTGAACAATGTGAGTCGAAGCGGGGGTGGCATGCAGTTTGAAATCAACTCTTATCCTGTTTTGGAAAATGTTACCATCACAGGCAACCGTGCTGACCGAGGCGGGGGAATATTGTGCCAGGAATCATATCCGATTCTGGCAGGAGTGCGTATTACAGGGAATGCTGCGGCAGTAGGTGGTGGTATGTATATAGAATATTCGAATTTAACTTTTTCCAATGAAAATCTGTGCAGTATTTTCTTGAATAATAGTGTCAATCCTGATAGAGATTTTGGACGGAGTGCAGGTGTAGATCTATATTCGGATTCTGAAATATCGGTTGTGGTGGATACATTCACTGTTCTTATTCCAACTGATTATCATGCTTCACCTCTGGAAAATTACACTTTTGACATACTCAATGCTGCACTCAATTACCAAGTTGACGCGGATTTGTATATCTCACCTGATGGCAGCGATGAGAATGATGGACTGACCCCCGAGACACCGCTGCAGACGATTAGGTATGCGATGAGTGTGGTACTGGCAGACAGTCTGCATCCGCACGTGCTCTATCTCGCCAATGGCACTTACAGTCCATCAGCAACAGGCGAATTCTTCCCAGTCAGTCTGTCGAACTACGTCTCATTAATGGGTGTCTCCGAGAATGATGTCATTTTGGATGCGGAGGGTATAGCGGGAGTGATGGTTTTCAACTACGTTGATGATTGTACAGTATCAGATATGACCCTGACTGGCGGTGCAGACATATTTGGTGGCGGGATTAGGTTCATCCGGTCTAGTCCGACACTAGAGCGGATCACAGTGGTCGGGAACAGTGCGCAATTGTTTGGTGGTGGGATTTATTGTCATGATTCGTCCAATCCATCGCTGAATCATATGACCATCCGGGACAACGTCGTCGGAGGCAGTGGTGGAGGTATCAGTTGCCGTTATAATTCAAATCCTTTATTATCCTATGTAGAGATTACCGGAAACACAGCCGAGGGAGATTTCGGGATTGGCGGCGGTCTACACTGCCTTGGTCATGCAAGACCGGTTTTGGATAACGTAACCCTATCAGAGAACCAGGCTGGATTTCAGGGAGGCGGTATATTCTGTGAAAGTTCCTCTACCCCGGTGCTGACAAATTGTATTCTGTGGGCCGATTTACCCCAGGAGGTCTTTCTTTCAGAAAGCGGCACGTCTAGTGGCATCACCATTAGCTTTAGCGATCTGCAAGGCGGACAATCCGGTATCATAATTAACAATAACGAGTTAGTTGAATGGCTGGATGGCAATATCAACGAAGACCCAATATTTCTTGATCCCGGAAATGGTGATTTCCACCTCCAACCTTCATCCCCCTGCATAGACGCTGGCGCTCCTTACTCCCCTCTTGATCCAGATGGCACAACTGCCGATATGGGAGCATTCTATTATCATCAAACGGAATTTGACTGCGGTTATGGCGACTTTAATAATGACGGGATGAGCGATGTATTGGATATTGTAGATTTACTAGAACAGATATTCAGCTTCGAACCACCCACTGAACAGGAGCTGGCTTGCGGAGACTTGGATGAAGACGGCGATATTACAATTGATGATTTATTGTGTTTGGGTCCATTTTATGAACAAGGGACCGATGAATCTGAATATCGTGAACTAATTGAGTTTACAGTTGTCGATACCATTACCTATAGCTCAAATATTGAATTCATTATTCCGGTTGATATTATTATTCCGGCAGACTCATTTATTGAAGCCCTCGGTTTTGATCTGGTATTACCAGCGTTAGGAGAAATCGATACGGTTTACATTAACGGTGGATTTCCATCACAAGCTGGATTTATGACAACAGTTGATCGCCAGAATAACCGTATCCGTATTGTTTCTTTTAGTCTCACCTATACGCATCTCATGGAATATATTGGCAGACTATTTGATATCCACGTAACTACAACAGATCCCTTTCAAACCACGCCAGTGATAATCGAAAATATCCACGTGAATGGCGGGTGTACAGAGGGCAATACATCTGCTGGAAATGATGGGATGTTAGGCGTCATCGATTCAACCAGAATCGTGTATTTGGAATCCGGTATTATGGGTGAAGAATATTCAGAAGTTGTTGAATTCCCATTTGAACCAAATGAAGGCTTCTTTGGTTTCGTTTCAGTACCGGATTGGTTGGATATCGACATCGGATTTGAGAATACCTACCAATTGACACTTACAGGTATCCCTCCCATAGCTGAATCAAATTATACAGAAGAAATTATTATTACATATCCCGATGATTGGGGGTATTGGGCTCTCATTTTGCCAATTATTGATGAAACCGATCTCGAACACTTCACCAATATCCTCAACGGTTATGAAAATGATTACATCGAGTTCAATGATTCCACCGGCTTGGGTATTATGCCAATTTACATCCTAAATGCCGGTGACGGCGTGGATATCGGCGACGAGATCGGACTCTTCGACTATAACGGCATCACCGGTCCCGGAGATTGCCCAGGCGAGACGGGGTCCGTTTTGGTGGGAGCGACCGTCTATGAATCCAACCCCTTTGACTTACTGGCTTACGGCGCCGTATTCGATTGTGACGGTATCGGCGTACTCCCCGGCTTTGTTGTGGGTAATGACCTGAATGTGCGCATCTGGAATTCCGCCAGAGGTGTCGAACTTGACGGTGTTCTGACTAACGGAACGGATTGGGATAATATATTCTCGTATGATGGGGGTGAAATCCTCACTGTCAGTGTGGATTATTCCGCCCTTACCCTGGGTGATGTCAATTTTGACGGGACGATTGATGTGTTGGATGTTGTCATGCTGGTGGATGCCATTCTGGGCGGACACGAGCCGGATGAAATTGAAACCTGGGTTTCAGATGTGAATACCGACACAGTGATTGATGTGTTGGATATTGTTTCACTGGTTGGCATTATTCTTGGAGAATAAATGTGTGAACCGCTAATTTTCACGCTTAACATGTAGCGATAAGATAAATAATCCGGAAAATGGTAATCCATGGTTCTGAATGATGGAAATTCAACTGATTCTCCAAATTGTTTTTATTAACATATATTGTGAAAATAACAGAAAAATATTTAATTTTCGTCTTACTTTCCTTCCTGACTGCTCAGCCTGCATCCCTTGACAGGGCCAGTAACGAATGGGGAAAAATAGAAAATATGGTCTCAAAATGGAATAATTACAAAAATTCGAAGAAAAGCAAAGACTTGACTAAATTTTATTCCAGAGACTATTGTTATTATTTCGGCATTCCGATAAATACCTTTTTACAACTGGAAAAAGCAAAACCATTTTATATGGATTTTGAAGATTACTCAGAAACAGATTCCATCCGGAATATCATATGGTATCCTCATGATCCTATTTTGGATCGTCAACATTTTATCGTTGTACTGGACAAGTGGATATTCTTTAATGGCAAACTGAATTATACATCCGGCTATATTGATCTGGCATTCTTGTCCGATGAATTTCGTATATCAGCGGAAAATGACAGCCTGATAAATGCCCGCTTTCTTACGGACAAACATTTTTCCTTTACAAAATCTGATTCTGCATTTATCATGGCAATTCATGGAATTGATTATTTTCCCGTATATTCCGATTCTATCAATTATGGGATCACTACCGAGCCAATTCAAATCAGCTCGTATAAAACGGTATTTCTGAAGTCAACTATGCGCCGGGATCCCGGCCATTATGCATGGGGATTAAAGTATTTTGGAATATTTGATGAAGAAAAAGTTTACTTTTTTGATTATTTATTAAAAACAACGGGATCAGGTACTGCAAATATTAGCTTAAAATGTTTGCATGATCAGGACCTGAACTATGATGGTATCGCT
>JAADGM010000014.1 GCA_013152375.1 FCB group bacterium
CAATCTGGGTTACGAAGTAGAATGGGGTTTGGATACTGCTTTTGTAGCCTTGAGTTCAGCCCAGGATGTGATTTCCGTAAACTGGACGGACCAGAACTGGAATCCCCATGTCGAGTACCATCCGGTGGAAATTCCGGCCGGCGAGTCAATTGATCTCTCAATAGGGCTGAATCCGGACTCCACACTCGGGTTCAGGGGGCTCGAAATTGATGAAATTACAGTATTGTATGAACCGTCCGGGGCTTGCCCCGCCGGTGACCCGGATTACGATGGTGCCGTGACAGTGCAGGATATCATTTATCTTGTGGACATGATCATGTCGGGTGCAGAAATCTCCGGTTATACCCTTTGCACAGCGGATTTCAATTTGGATGGAGACGCTGATATTTTAGATTTAATTGCTCTCGTTGAACTGATTATCGGGGGCTGATACAAAGAAAGGAATTCTAATGAAAAAATTCTGCTTTGTTTTTTTCATATTCGCAGCCATCTCCCTGGCATCTTCAGTGACTCGTGCACCCCTGTCGCAGAAATCACTCTATGATACACGGGACGTGCAATATGAGCGCGGAACTTTTCTTATCATTCTGGCGAACAGCTATCTGGAAAATTTTCTGATCATGCCTCTGGGCGGGGATTTCCGGTTGTTCAAGATGACTCAGGGTTACAATGTTGACGTCGTGGCCCTGGACCAGCTTGGATTATCAGATGCCGACGCCCCGGCAATTAAAGCGTATTTACAATCCTATTATGAATCCGACCCGATGCTGGAGTATGTCCTGCTTGTGGGAGATGTTGATGGTAATTTCGCTATACCCTGTTTTTATATTCAATCCATAAACGAGCCTGAAATGGACGTCACGGATTATCCATATACCTTCTTTAATTCGGACCCTCAATCGGAGGATTATGACGTATTAAAACCCAAGTATTTCATCGGCAGATGGCCGGTGCGCAATAACAGCCAGCTGCTCACCGTAAAATCCAAAACAATTCAGTACACGACACTTGAACAGGTCAGTGCTTCCGGTGAACTGGATTACCTTGACCGGGCACTGCTGGTTGCAGGGAATTATTCCAACAATAACGGCCAGGAAATTCCACCGTCACAATGGCCGGTAACCCCGGTTTGGACCTCATTCTGGCTCCAGGACAGACTGCTGGATTATGGTTATACCCAGGTGGATACCGCCTTCTTTTATGCCGGGCATGAAATTGAAGAGAACCCCGTCATCGCCAATGCGTGGACAGGCGGTGTGGGAATAATTGCTTATCGGGGCTGGGGAAATTCTCACGGGTGGCATTATCCCAGGTTTTATATCGACGATGTCAATTTGCTGAATAATGGGTGGAAATTACCGGTGGTGTTCAGTCTGGTTTGCAACACGGGTGATTTCGGGGCTCCTTCCCTGGAGTCGGGTTATGGCGAGACCATCATTTTCAGCGGTACATATAATACTCCCCGGGGAGGTGTCGCCGTCACGGCGCCGTCAGACCTTGATACGGATACCAGGTATAATAACGTAATATACATTGGTATGTTTGATGCGTTACTTGAAGGACGCGTGTCGGAACTTGGTCCTGCTTTATTCACAGGAAAACAGGAATTACTGACCGAATTTCCCCAACTTAGCGGCCCGGGGGACGTGGACGAATTTTATCACCATGTCTATAGTGTCGTGGGCGACCCCAGTATTCCTGTCTGGATGCTCATACCGGATACACTCTACACGGATATCGACGAATCCCCTGACCTGAACCAGTCCTTTGTTGACCTTCAGGTCATTGACAGTGAAGGGAATCCCGTTGGCGATGTCGTTGGCGCGCTGCTCTATCAGGATGAACTCATCGGCAAAGGATTATCCACACCGCAGGGAAATCTTGCCATCGATTTTTCCGATGTGCCGGCCGGCGCGGCTCTTGACCTGTACCTGAATCGTGGCGGATACTTTCAGAAACACCTTCAACTTACCTTTCTTGAAGATGACGGCAGCCAGTATGATCCCGATATATGGACAGAATTTGATATTCTTGCCCTGAACTCGATTACCGGAGAACATTACGTGGAGTCAGGTGCGTCGGTATCCCTGGCGTTGTCTGTCACCAATCCGGGGCCTTATGACTATAATGGCGTTACCATTGAATTTAACAATACTTCCGGTGGCAATTTGACAGGTGAGTTTTCCCCGGTAACCCTGGATATCGGCAATTTCTCCACAACGCAAACGGATATAATATTCAACGGTGTTGTAGCAGAGCTGGTGACCGGGACAACGGTCTCCTTTGACGCGGAATTTTATCAGAACGGTGTTTTACTGGCCGAAGCGAATATTCCTGTACTCGTTGGCCCGGTTGAGACCACTGACCCCGTGCCACCCTGTGAATATGGCTACTGGGCGCTGGACAACACAGATGTTGAATATACAAACGCACCCGAATATGACTGGATAGAGATTAATCAGTTGGGAACCGATCTGGGACTTACAGACGATACACAGGTCTTTGACGTGGAGATTGGTTTTCCTTTCACCTATTTTGGTCAGACTTTCGAAACACTCAATGTTTGTTCTAATGGCTGGACTTCTTTCATTCCTGAGACCGTTCCCTATTTCTGGAATTTTTCGATTCCGGGTGCCGGCGGTGCTTCAGGTATGATTGCCCCCTTTAATGATGACCTCGATGATAACAACGGTACCGAACCCTTCAATGTGTATGCTTACACTGATGAGGAAAACAGCAGGTTTATTCTGGAATGGGATTCGGTGGCAAACGGGGAAGATGACGAGTTTTGTCCGGACTGCGTACGGGAAACTTTTCAGATGATACTGTTGGACCCTGCGGTTTATACTACCGAAAGCGGGGATGGGGAGATCATCTTTCAGTATCAGGAAATTCACGACATCGATGAAAATGGAAATTATTCAACTATCGGCATAGAATCCGAGGATCAAAACGACGGTATTCAATATTTGTTCAACGGTATTTTAGCACCCGGAGCAGCCCCTCTTACAGACGGGCTGGCCATCAAATTTACAACGACCACACCTTCAACCTGCCAGGCCGGAGACGTAAACCTTGACGGTTCGGCCGATATTCTGGATATCGTTACGATAGTGAGTGCCATTGTCGATGAGAGTATAACCCTCACAGATGACCAAATTTGTGCTGCAGATATGAACCACGACGGGGCAGTGGATATTCTGGACATCGTGACACTCGTCAGTCAAATAATGGCGGGGAATCTGTAGCTCTGGAAAATTCGAAAATTCCGTTGGTCAGGGATTGAGGATGCTAACTCCCGCAGCGGGGGTTTCATTGCTGATTTCAGCTCAGCTGATAGAATCATTCACGATTCAGCCATATTGGATTTGTCAGGGCCAGACATTCTGTCACCGTTTGCACCTCGCTCCTGTAGTAACAGCTGGTGCCGGGATGATCAGCAAAAAAAGTCTCAAAAAGATATACGGGTTCTTCAAAGTATTTTTCATACAGGATTCGTTCACCCTCTCCTGGAACACCGCAAAATAGTCTGACCCGCCGGAGTCCGCCGAATTCTTCCGTGGACTGAGCTTCAATTTGCATGGTTACCGCTGTAGGAAAAGTCTCTGTGCAATAAGTGCCGCCGATTCTGGTTTGCTTTTTATCAACAACTAAAGTGATGTTGATAAAGGGACCGTTGGTAATTATACAGCAACCACTTTTCAATGCGGCTAAAACGGAGCTCTGATCTGGTGGAAGCTCGGTAAAGACGCCCGTTCTGCACACTCCAAGGAGTTGTTCTTTTTTTTCATGCAGACTGAGCATGGGCGTTTTTATTTGGCGGAACCAATTGAAATTCCCGTGGGCATCATTCCCCGCATAGATGTAAAGTTTTCGTCCTTCAAGCAGTTGTCCTACCCAGAATGAAATACCCCGATAAAACCCCTCGTCAGGTGTGCCGTTCAGGATTTGCAGCCCGGCCAGACCCGAGTCAGCAACATCCTGTGCTTCCCAAACACCCCGTTTGATCAGAATCCTTTCTAATAAAGGGACAGGGATAACGGGATGAGCGGCAATGCAGAGAGTCTTGGGTGGCAGGTGTTCGAATAAAGTTTTCGTATCGTAGTCACAGGAGAAATTGAAGGGAATTTCGGCTCCGTCACCCTGACCCGGCAGAAACTCATCGTGATCGTAAACCAAAGCATGAATATTCTGTCCCCGGGAATTATGAATGGTGACCTCCTCAGCCGCTATGAGAAAAGGAGAAAAATTATGCCTATCGTTCAACCTCTCTATTTCCTGACGGGACTGATGCCATCTTTCAAGGTTTGGATCTGTCTCGGTCCAGGAGGAAGGGCGGTCATCAAGATCATAAGAGTGATCGGTGACGCCGATAAAGTCAAGTCCCAGAGCCCTGCCTGCCAGCATGGTGGGTTCAAGGGGGGCTCCGAATTCTACCATGTCTTCCGTGTAATTTGAGTGGTAGTGCAAATCTCCCCAGATAACTTGTGAACTTCCGGGCAGCCTGTCAGTTGCCAGATAAACCTGGAAAGGTTTCGAAGGCAATAACTTAAGGTTATGATTTGTACAGCGAAGGGATTTCCCGTTGAGAGTGTACTCGATTTCTACTGTGACCTGGATGTTTCCTGTTCTTTGGGGTCTGGAAATCAAGAGTGTCTGGTGCCACCAGTGCCCATCGACGGTTTGGCCAAGTATGTGGCGGTCACAGTAAAATTCTCCTTCTGAATCCTGCATTGAGATTAGCGCAGATTTCAAAAAGACGGGATATCGGTCGGCATCTTTGACGAGCAGAATTACCGGTATTTGGTTTCCCGGATCTATCCTGTGCGGGATATCAGCCAGAATTTCAGGTTCCTTTTTAAAATATCGGCTGCCTGTTAACCTGAAGCGATAATGCATTTCGGTGTAGAGCGCCAATCCGGGGAGCAGATCAATCAGTTGGTGAGGACCAAAGGAGCTTTGCATAGGGTATCCGGTATAATCTCTGATTAATACATTCGTTCCGACCATACAGGCCAGGTGCAGCCATTGAGGGCTTATGTCCCGTCGCCGGGGTCTGACCCTGAAAAATTATCCTGCATTACGGATCCCGATGAAAACACCACTTGCATAAGATATAAGCCAGAAGGACCAGACAAACAAACTGAAGCGATGGAAATGTTCCTTTCTTACGATGTCATTTTTCGCAATCACGATGGTTGCCCAGACGGTATGAATAACCATGAGGAAAATTCCGCTGAATCCGGTGAGAGTATGCAGATTAAAGACAATATTGCCGAAGTTATCCATCATCATCCCCGTGCCGACCGTATCACATAAGAGACCCAGCCAGAAAAAATATAGATGCCATGTTTTCAAGATCCCTGAATATCTTTCACTCCAGACACCGATTGAATAAAACAACAGGGCTGCCGTTATTATGATTGCTGAATACAGGACGCTAACAGGCATACTTCAATCAGGTCCGGTGGATATCACCTTTTCAGGCAGGGGACCACAATCATTATTGACGGTCTCTGATAACAGGTTAAAACCCCGTAACCAGTTTAAAGATGATCTGCCGGCCCATCTTAGCGCCGCCGATCAATTCCTTCTTATGCATGTCATTGAAAATGTTCATCGCCGTGATACTGGCGGTGAGGTGTTCGGTGATGTGATAATTCATGTTAAGATCAATGAGATTGTAGGGGCCGATCTTTCCAGCCCAAAGGCCGTCAGACCAATCGAAGCGGTCAACATAACGATAGCTGATCCCGATGTTACCGAAGGAGCGGTCATATTTAAGAGCCAGGTTGAACTTGTATTTGGGAGCGTTTATGGGATCATATTTTTTGGTGAGTTCGTTGTAGTACCGCGTGGAACTGTACCAGGAAAAATTGCCGTCAAGAATCAGCTTTTTGGAAAAGAAATGGGTAAATCCGAAATCAATTCCCTGAATCCAAACTTTACCATAATTAAGAGTGCTTAGCACGATCTGAGGCGGGGAATAGGCCCTCCCGGGACCCATGAGGGGGTTCCCGTCCGGCCCGATGATATTGGTTTCAATCAGCTCTGCCTCACTAAGGCCCGTTACCTTGCTGTATTCATCCACTCCAACAGGTTCCCAGAACTGGGCGGCCGTTTCGTATTCCGGTTTAAAGGCGACACCATTATCCGATGCAATGAGGACTTCGTAGGGATAATACCAACGGAACGGCAGCGTATCACCCTGGATAATGGTAATATCATTATGATCGATATAACCCCATTCTCCCGGATCCGGAGTGTCTCCCCAGCCAAAATAGGATGCATACGGCGCCCAATCACCATCATTGTCCTTACCGTCCCAGGCGGTTCCGTAAGGTGGATTTGAGTTGTTGTCATTTGCAGGTAGAATTCCCACCACCTGAAATTCATCTACCGTCGCCTGACTGCCGTCCGTATTATAACGATAAACGACGGCGGGAGAGATAAAGGTTGCAGGGCTGAAAAAGTCCTGATAATAACTGGCATAGTAATCGATGGTGAAATAGGTTTTGTCATCGAGGAAACCTTTGTACCCCAGCTCTATCGTCTGAACTTTTTCAGATTTGATGGCATCCACATCCGGTATGTTGATGGATTCTTCGGGAGTGTACATAACTCCATCACCGTTGGGTTCAGGGATATAGATCAAATATCTGGAGGTATCCAGCGGAATATAATCCGTTGGGGCGTTTGTGTCCTGAATATTGAAGAAGTAAGGAGCTCCCTTTACCCGGTCTTCATAGCCATCAAAATAGCCGGCACCGTAATTCCCGGTCTGATGAAAGACGCCATCCTGATCATAGTATCCTGGAGTGGCCACCTGATAATCCGTTCCGACCCTGGCATAGGGAGTTCCGTCTTTATTTCCTTTCAGGAAGACATCAAAAATAAGGTTTCTGCCGATATAGAGATCGGTGTACAGGGTCGTGGTTGTGGGTGTATTGAAGGCCTTACCATAGGTCAACCTCCACTGCGAGCGTTCATTGGGCGTATAGAGCAGGCCTACCTTGGGTCCGAATAATAGTCCTTCGTTCTTTAACTGATCGTGAGAGTCCAGGCGGAAAGCCGTAATGAGTTCAAATTTATTGTCACCTGATAGATTGGTTCTTGACTGGAAATATAGGCCGTACTCGTTGGTATTTACTTTATCGTATTCATCCTTCTCATCAATTCCCTCGCCATATTCATCGATGATACCATTACCGTTGTTATCAATGCCGTCATTACTCAACAGAATATTATCACCATCGTCATCGAATCCGTTCGGGCCGTCGTTCAGGATGGTCCCGAAAGTTTTCGGCATGGTTCTGAAATAATCGAATCCCCAAACAATATTGGTAGTAAAGGATTGATACTCCCGAACGGTAAAATGATTTTGAAGTTGTGCAGCCAGATTTCTGGATTGGTCTTTGATGATATCGCCCAAATTATAGCCTCGTGTATTTCCGGAGTTGCTGATATTGATATAGGCCTGGGCAAACCAGTTTTTATACCGCCCCCGGATTTGATGGTAAGTGTATTCCCAGCCATCCGCAAGGTAACGGCCAACGCCAGTGACCTGCTGTGTCTTGGTCCAGGAATACCCCGACTGCAGAGATAAGTTAATGTCTGATGTGGGGTCATAATCCATTCGGATTTCGACTTTCCGATTCTCTACATCAAAATCGGGATAGTCGGGAACACCATCACCGTTGGTATCGAGAACTGTCTGGAAATCCCCCTTAAAATCGTCCTCACAGTTAAAGCAGCCGTCGCCCGTATCATAAATTCGATCACCTTCAGTTTGATCAGCATCCCATGGAACAAGCTGACCGTCATTTTCACCGGCATCCGGGCCATAGATGAAGACGGGATCGCCATTGTCATCAAAAACCAGTTCACCAAAAACGTCGTGTGCCTGCTGCAGACTACCTCCCAGATCGAAATCCCAGCAGTAGCCGTCCTGGCCGCAATCGACGATCTGCTCACCATCATCCCAGAGTCCGTTGCGGGGCGGCCAGACATCCGACCAGTCGTCCTGTGAGGGTGTGGCATAAAAATCATGGTATTCTCCAAAATTCCCCAGATCCACAATTCCGTTGCCGTTGCTGTCAATCCAGCCATCTCCGGGCTGCCAAATACCGTCTCCTTCGCCCTCATCATTAGTACCGGGAATGCCATCCAGCCCTACGTCCTGCGCGTCGCCAAAAAGTCCCAGTATGCTGAGAGGCTCACCTATCTGCAACTCACCGTCTCCCGCCAGATCCTGCCAGGGATCCCCCGGGATGCCATCACTGCCGTAATCGTATGTATAGGTGTCAAATTCATATCTGAAATGATCTTCATCATATTTAAAATCGCCCCGTACGTGGGGATCCACACCTATCCAGTTTCCATCTTCATCAAAGTTATCCGGATCATACCACGGACTGGTTTCGCCGTTGATCTCTTTTGCTTTTCTGCCGTCATACACCAGTATATTGCGATCCTCCATATTGGTGCCCCAGGCAGGTTGCGCCTGACCGTTGGTCCGCTCCTGAGAATCATCCACACGGCCGTTACCGTCATTATCTATCCCATCAAGCCACTGGTCGCCGGCGATGTCAATTCCTTCATCAATTACCCCGTCAGCACCGTCCCAGACACCGTTGCTGTTCCAGTCCACATAGGGTTCTCCGTCCGAATATTGTCCGTCACCGTTGGTATCGGTATAAGGTTCTGCGTTGTCGATTCCGTCTGCGTAAAAATAGTCTTCATCAACCAGTCCGTCTCCATCATCGTCATAGCCGTTATACCAATCTTCTCCGGCGAGTCCGTCCCCGTCCAGATCGCCGTGATTCGCTTCGCCATTTCCGATGGCCAGTGTGTCACCGGCTGTATTAACTCCCCAATGATCAGCGTTGCTGATGGAGGCACCGTTCGCCGGTGCAACACTCCAGGGGTTGTTATCCTTACCGTCTCTGGTTCTGAAAGGATTCCCGACCCAGGGATAGGCATGGGCTTTGAATTCCCGTTCAGAGACATATTCCCACTCGTGTGCAGTCAGATAAGATGTCGATATCTTCACACTGAAATCGTGAAATTTCTTTGCCCAGCGGCCGGTAAGTTTCTTGAGATTACGATCATCGCGCGTCCCTGAGAAACTCAGGTTTAACCCTTCTGATGTTGCCGGTGATTTCGATGTAATATTGATGACCCCGCTGTGAGCGTTAGCACCGTAGAG
Source organism: FCB group bacterium (assembly GCA_013152375.1). Taxonomy (GTDB): domain Bacteria; phylum Fidelibacterota; class Marinisomatia; order SCGC-AAA003-L08; family JACNLC01; genus JAADGM01. Next base: position 9,209 of record JAADGM010000014.1, read on the forward strand.
AGCTGTTGCCGGCCCCAGTACCACCTCAATCTTTTCCACATCGTCACTCGATTGGGGAATGGTGCTGTAATTGATGACCCTCAAAGCCGGAATGTTGGCGACCCGCCCATCCGTCAACGTGAGGAGGCGGGAACTGAAACTACTGTTGAATCCCCGAATGGAGATAGAATAATTGTTGACGCCACTGGAGGTGAAATCCACACCTTTTAATCCCTGCAGATAGCTCCCCAGGTTTGTTGTTGTGGTCCTCAGGATATCCCGGGAACTGATGATTTCTTTGGCCGCCGGTGCTTCAGTGATCTTATCCTGTCGTTTTTTACCCCGAACGGTGGTTTCCTGCAGCTTGTAAGCGGATACCGTCAGCTGAAAGTCCCGCTTCAGACGGACATCATCTTCAATTATGATATTTTCCTCATATCGCTCATATCCAACGAACATAACGGCGATGGTATAATCACCGGCAGGAATATCATCGATTTTGTAATAACCGCTTTCATCCGTGGCGCTGCCCAGGTTCGTTTCGGAGAGAAATACATTTGCCCCAATGAGCGGGTCCCGGGTTTTAGCATCCGTAACATAGCCTGAAATATTACCATTTTTTCCAAATCCAAAGGTCACAAGGCATGCAAGTACCAGAATGATGAATTTTGAGTTTATAAAACCGAAGAGTTTGGAAGAATTGTTCACGATATGACTTCCCTGTTTGTTGAAATTAAAATAATTGAGTCTGCAAGTTTACATATTGCTGCATCTGTCGAATAAGATAAAAATGGAGCAGACCGTAAGAACAGACTGCTCCATTTTTTTGAGTTGAGGTTGTATTATTTCAGCAGCGTGACTTTTTGGGTAATCACCTGGCCGCTGCTGGCCATTTTGACCAAATAAATCCCGGAGGGCAAAGCTTCATTTCTCTGGTTGGTACCATTCCAAACTACAGAGTAATTCCCCATAGCCTTGAATTCGTTTACGAGAGAGGTTACCAATCTGCCCTGCATGTCATAGACGGTAATCGCAACATTGCCGTCACGGACGAGACTGTAATCTATTCTGGTTTCAGGATTGAAAGGATTCGGGTAGCTTGATAACAGGCCGACACTGTTTGTAATATTGACGTTTACATAACCGCTGCTGCTGGCAACGACGACATCTTCAATCTCATAATCTCCTTTGGCTGTGAATAAAGTCACATCCGGATGCACGATGATGAGAGTTGTAGTATTCTCCTGTGTGTTATACTCTGCCAGGTAGGCATCATTTGTAAGTTCAAGCGAAAAATCGGGACCATGTTTAAGTGTCATTTGTACGCCCCCGATGAATCCGTCTGCGGAGATATCCAGTTGATCGTCGTGTTTGATCAATACGGCGCTGGTTGCGTCTGTCGCCCGGCTGGGAGGAGTATTAATGATCATATCAACAATGATAACAATATCCAGAATATCGATGGTTCCGCTGTCGTCAACATCCGCGTGGCAGGCCTGGTCGCTGGGAAGCGGTGCAGTATTCAAAATGTGTGCGACGAGAGCCACGATGTCAAGGACATCCAAGCTGCCATCGGCATTAATGTCGCCATCTGCATCACAGACATCAAGTTGTCTGAATTCAACATTGACCGTCTGTTCCTCATATTGAGGAATGCAGGTGGGGTCGAAATGCATAACCAGTCTTCCGCTGGCACCGTCAAAATCATGATCACTGTCATCTCCGAGGATTTCAGGCTGATTCATCATAATGTAGTTGAGGGCCTCTTCGTAGGTCATGCCTGAAGCCATGAGGCCGTCAAGTGTGGCACTGAAGACAACGGCATTATAGGTCAGGAAATTTCCCCAGGTTTCGAATTGGGCATCCATCAAATAAAAATCATTACCGACGGTAACTTCCTCCACACAAAAACCCAGGCCAAGTCCTTCAAAAACAGCAGATACATCACCGACAATGGGATAATTATAGCCGCAGGCTGGACTCATGTTGGTCACCGTAACATAGGGGAGACCAAAAATACGATCAAAATCAGTCCCGTCACCATCTTCATCGACACCAATGATCTCACCAAGGCCGCCTTCGGCTAATTCACCGTCAATCGCATGCCATTCGATGTACAGATCCGGATTATTCCCGATAGCTTCATTGTCGGGAGACAGGGAGGTCAGATCACCCTTGGCGCAGTATCCCACTGCCATACCGGGCAGATCCTCATTTGCCGGGAGTGTGAGGTCCATCACGCCGTCTCCATCCGTGTCAATATTGACAGGCGAAGGTAAGGACACAGGTGTGGGCGTTTCCGGGAAATAATCAAAGATGACCGATTGGCTTAAGGATATTCCACCGACCGTCTGGCCTATATAAGTACTGCCGTCGGGGAGTCCGAGAATATTGGTGGGTTGTACTGTTAACCCGGCATCCAGGTTTGAAGTGTAAACAATATTGTCCAGGATGGGAAGCACCTGTACGGCTGAAATACAAACTTCAGGATCAACATTCACATCAGGGTAAAAACTGCCTTCAACGACCTCACCTGTGCCATCAGGATAGAAATTAAGATTCAGGTTAACACCGGAGGCAGTCAGAGCGGCTTCACTGTGCGGGCCATTGAAAGTAGCATAGAAGACGTCCCCTTCGTTTATTACTTTAATCGGAGTTGTAACTCCAATACCGTAAATATCACTCACCATTAAGGGTGTGGTGACACGACAGATATTGTAATAAACGACATTAAGGCCACTAAGCTTATACTCGCCTGCGATATCCTGCGCCGATAGATTAACCGCAAATGCTATCATTAGCATCGAGAGTATCAGTCCGTTTCTTCTTTTCATGTTTTCTCCTTAAAGAATTATTTATTGTTTTAATTTATGAATTAAGTAATCAAAAGACCAATGAAGATATAACTTCTTTGCTACATTTCCAAAATGATTTTTAACTGCTGGTCAATCACCGTAAAAACATTGCCGGACCTACATGCAAAATTTTGGGGAAAACCGCAGATGTCGCGGAATGAACCCGCAAGTTAGAGCAACCCTGTCAGGCGCTCATACTCAAATTGGACTGGCTGTCTCGGCTGATTATTCCAATAGTTCTTTTGGACGAAATACCGGTGAACCGTTTATTTAGGATAAGGCTATATTCTTTTACCTGATGATGTCATCTGCGTTCCGGTTTTCAGCGTACTCTGAGGAAGGGCTATCACATTCCCTGAGGAGGGAATTGTATTACCTGACTGGTATTCATGAAGGTCATCTGATATCCGCCAAAGCATTACATCCGTTATTAAGTCTCCTGATTTTTATTACCCCGAGGGTGACAGGCGGCACATTAGAGATGACCGCACACGTTACCGGTAATTTTCTCACCTAGTAATTTGAAAACAACTTAAATTCACCTTTCATTTATGTTGACATTGTGCAGATTTTATTTGGAGGGCGAATGTATGCTGACAGAGAAAATACTTTGGAAGATTCTTCTAATCATGATCTCTACCGTTCTGCTGAGGGCTCAGGAATGGCAGCTCCTCTCATCTGATATTTCAGAAAATATTAATGCCGTTGATTTCATCACTGAAAGTGAAGGATTTGTCGTCGGTGAAGGGGGCCTGCTGTATGCAACAAATGATGGCGGCGACAGTTGGGTGCAACAGGATTCGGGGACCAATACCGACCTCTATGACGTCTCCTGTATCAGTGATTCGGTTGTCATTGCTGTTGGGGGTGGCGGATTGATCATAAGAACTGTCAACGGGGGCAATACATGGACTAATGTTCCCACGCCAACCGGGCTCACCTGGGATCTCAACAGTGTATCTATTGATCCCGCTGGAAACGGCATCATTGGCGGCGCTGCGCAGACCATCCTGACAACGGGGGATCTCGGCGTAAATTGGGAAATTGTACAGACGGATATGATGGGAGGGAGTTTTCCCGGTGCCCAGATGGTGGATGAAAATCTAGGCTTTTTGTATGGTCAAAATTCAATTTTCGCACCGCTCATCGCCAGAACTACGGATGGGGGAGCTTCCTGGAATTTCGTGACCTTCTATTTGGTGGAGGGGCAGGTAGGATACGAGGGAAAGTTATACGACGGTTATTTTTTCGATGAAACCCATGGATTTACGGCAGCCCGCAGGTGGGATGGTTGGGGGTGCATCTCGGTAACTGAAAACTTCGCCGACTGGACGACGCTGCATTTCTCCGGAACTCCTCTGAAAGCAGTAGATTTTCTCGATGAGAATCAGGGGTATGTCGCGGGAGACTCCGGGACTTTGAAATATACAGATGACACAGGAGTGACCTGGCTTGCAGAAGATTCCGGCGTTACTACCAATTTACGGGGTCTGTCCTGTGTGGCAGGTTCCCGTTGTTATGCCGTTGGGGAAAACGGGACAATCATCAGGAAAATTCTGATTCCGCAGGGTATTTTGGGAGACGTAAATGGAGACGGTGCTCTGGATATCCTGGATATTGTCAGAATAGTGAATATTATTCTCCTGTTACCACCGGAACCCACAGATTATGAATTGTGGGCCGGGGATCTGAATCAGGATGATCAAATCAATGTTCTGGACGTTATATCACTGCTGAACCTCATCCTCGAAGCCTGATTTGAACAACCGATGCGAAAATAAATTTATTTACAAACCTATCTGCCCGTGAATCTTTATCTCGTCATTTTAGGTCTCTATTTAATGACTTTGACGCTCATCGGAGCGCTGAAGTCCCGCAGGGTTGCTTCGGAAGAAGACTTTGCCCTGGCAGGCCGCAGGCTGACGACCTGGGTGCTAGTGGGGACGATGATTGCCACCTGGATTGGCACCGGTTCAATCTTCGGCAATGCCGGGAAAACCTATGAAATCGGACTGGCAGCTGCTTTTGTTCCCGTCGGCAGCCTCCTGGGTGTAACGGTACTCGTCCTGATCTCTGCAAAGGTGCGGAAAATGAAAATCACAACAGTTCCTGAGATCATCCGCAACCGATTTGGTAATTTTGCCGGAGTATTAACTACAGTTTCCCTCACTATTGCTTATCTCGTTATCGTTTCTTATCAATACAATGCCGGGGGGTCGGTCCTGGAGGTTATTTTAAAAGATTCAGCTGGGAACCCGCTCGTGTCCACCGGAACCGCCGTAATTTTTGCGGCTGTTTTCATTGTAGCCTATACGCTTTTTGCAGGGCTTTTCAGTGTGGCCTATACCGATGTATTTAATTCAATTGTAATTGTGATCACTTTTATGGTTTCTTTGCCTTTGCTCTGGTATCGGGCAGGCGGGAGCAGCGGTATTGAAACTCTGTTTCTGGCTTCCGGCCGAGCCAGCCATTTGAATTTATGGGGTATCTTCAGCGCAGCGGATTTTATAAACTTCTGCTTGCCGCCGTTTCTGCTCATCCTGGGAGATGCCAATATGTACCAGAGATTTTCTGCAGGAACCAATTCCCGCTCCGTAAGGAAGGCGACAATTTATTTTGTGGTTGGAGTCCTGCTGGTTGAAATGCTCATTATATTCACGGCCTGGGTGAGTTCAGCCATGATACCGGAGGCCGAAAACGGCAGGCATGTCATGGTCTATGCGGCCATGAACTTGTTACCACCGCTGTTGGGAGCGATTATGATCACGACCATAGTTGGCATAATCATATCAACTGCCGATTCCTACCTGCTGATACCTGCCACAACACTGGTCAAAGATATTTACCTGAAATATCTGCATCCCAAGGCCTCTGAAAGAACGACGCTGATCGCTAACAGGCTAACTGTGCTTTGCCTGGGAATTACAGCCTTTGCAGTGTCGAGAGGATTTGCCGAAAGCGCCGGCTTTTTTGAACGTGCCCTGTATGCTTACACTATTTACGGAGCCGCAATCACGCCTGCTCTGATGGCAACCCTGTATTGGAAGAGGGCCACTCGTTTCGGCATCATCGCCTCTATGCTTATGGGGATTTTTATGACTTTGGCCTGGAAAGAGTGGATTTTACAAAATTGGTTACTGCCAGATTTTATCCGGGGATTGGATGAAGTCCTGCCGGCTGCTCTGGTCTCAACACTAACCTTGTTGGCGGTGAGCCTGATAACTTCCCCTAAAAATCCAGATCGAAAATCACAACCTTGTAATTCAGAAGACTGAGAGAATATCTCTTCGCAATCAATCTGAAGACAGTGTCTCACCGGTAAATACATTATCTTTGATTGGGACGCCTCAAATTCTCGGGATTCATTATATAATTACGCTTGGTATATAACTGCCAATTTCATTATATTTGTATGGTTGTAATTATCACAATCCCACATCAAATTAGCTACAGGAGGTCAACCCGATTTTGAAGACCTAATCACAAAGCGCCACAACAACCCGACATTCAGTGTTTCATCAGAATCCTTGGTAGCATTTATTTATAATCAAACGAAGGAGATAACAATATCATGAAGATCTGTTCACTTATTTTTGTTACGGTTATGTTTTCACTGGCTTTGCCCGAAACTAACCCACACATTTTCCAACATAATACTTCCACAATTCAAGCCCGCTATTTCATTGGATCAGCAAGCATTGACGGTGAAGAACTCACCACTGACGACTGGATAGGAGCTTATTACCAGGGTAAATGCGTAGGATCTGCCCGGTGGATGGGTACTTATGCCGATCTCATCATCATGGGAGATGACGGTACTGTCTCTACGTCTGGATATGCCCTGGAGAACGTACCGCTTGAGTTGAAATTTCATATAGCTGATGGCAATTATCTCTATCCCGCGGTTCCGACGGAAGAGATTATTTTTTTATCCGGAACAACCACACCTGTTCAGGCACTGACCTCGAGAGAACAGGACAGACAATGGTATGTACGCGGGAATAAATTTCACGATCTGAATTGTAATGGCTATTTTGACCAGGATGAATTTTATAATGACATCCAGATCAATCTATATTATCCGGCATTTGAAGATCCTGCCAACCTGATTGCTTCTACGGTGACCCAAACCGATCCTTACGGGAATTGGGGTTACTATGAATTTCTGGATATTCCCGGAACGCCGGTCCTGCTTACCGAAACTATCCCTCAGGGCTGGTATCAGTCATTGCCCGGCCCCTATTTTAATAATCAATGGATTGTAAACGAATACCAATCCGGGGAATACTTCGATTTTGGTAATTGCGACGGCCCGCCGCCGACTACGCCCATTCAGGGTGAAAAATGGAATGATATTGACGGCGACGGTACCATGGATTCAAATGAACC
>JAADGM010000148.1 GCA_013152375.1 FCB group bacterium
TACAACTGGTGGGGTGATGCTACAGGTGCAGACCACAGCAGCAATCCTCACGGAACAGGTCAGGGCGGTACAGGCGCCTCAGATAATGTCGATTTCACCCCCTGGCTTGCTACCGGTACTACCACCTCCTCAAATCAGGTGGTTACCGTTAACCATACAAGGGCCACCATCGCAGTCTCTGATAATCTAAAAGGCGGAGTTGATGCCGCTGTCGATACCGGTACTATTGAAATTCTGGCAGGTGCAATTACAACAGAATCTGAGCAGATCATTGTCGCTAAAAACCTGACCATAAATGGGGATGCGGTGAATATGCCAACTGTTCAGGCGGCTTTTGATACCGGTTCATCAGGGGACTCACGAGGGTGGTTCCTGGTGGACCCGGACTATCAACTGGATATGAACAATATTATCTTTGATGGCAATGGCTACTTGATTTATCAGGGTTTCCGCCATAAAGGAACCGGCAGTTTTACCAACTGTGTTTTCACCGACATTAAATTCAATGAATCCGGTCCCAATTACTCGGGAGTTGGTGTTGCGGTCTTCGGTAACCCCGGCAATCCCGTAGATTTCAGCAACTGTACATTCAGCGATATAGGACGTGTAGGCGTACTCTATTTTGGCAGTGGTGCCAATGGATCGGTTTATGACAACTGTACCTATACGGGAAAAGGTAACGGGGATTGGTTGGACTATGGGGTCGAAGCAGGAGCCGGTGCTCAAATTACAGTGCAGAACAGTACTTTCAGTAATTGCACTGGTGTTGCTTCCTCCGATGGTTCCACTTCAGCAGGAATCCTTGTAACCACCTACTTTGGGGCTGGTACGCAGTGCACCTTAGAATGGAATTCGATCAATAATAACACTGCCGGGATCGCCGTTGGCTATGATAATACCGACACTTCTGTTTTAATTGCTCACAATAACAATATAATAAACAACGCAGATTTCGGAGTATCAAACACATCGCTCTTAACATCCGTCAATGCCGAATACAACTGGTGGGGTGATGCCACGGGACCCGGCGGAGAAGGACCCGGAGCAGGCGATGCCGTTGATCCGAACGTCATATATGACCCATGGCTGGGAAAGACGGCAGGATCTGTTCCCATGACCTTCATCACTCTGGAAGATGATATTCAGGGAATTATCGATAATCCGGATGTACTGGATGGAGATACTATCCTCCTGGGTACGGGTACGTACACGAATGCCATCGTCATCAATAAGGCGATAACACTCACTGCGGGCAGTAATCCCGTTTTGGATGGCGGCGGTGCCGGATCCGGTATCACGATTACGGTTCCGGGTGTTACAATCTCTGAACTGGATATCACAAACTGGGATGTTGGGATTGAAATCACCGGGAGCGGGAATGCTACAGTATCTGATTGCAATATTACGAGCAATACTACCTGGGGTATTCATAATTTGACCTCCAACCTTTGCAATGCAGAAAATAACTGGTGGGGCAGTAACGGTGGCCCCGACGGTACAAATAACCCCAATGGGACACCAACAATAAATGGTGGCGGAAATGCAGTAGGCGATTATGTGGATGCAGACCCGTGGCTGGGAGGTGTCTATAACGGCAATTGTCTGGAGTTTGACGGGGTAAATGATTTTGTTTATGTCCCCGATGACGCTTCGCTGGACGTTGTTAATACAATCACGATCGAAGCCTGGGTTTATCGAAACGGCGATCAGCCAGGCTGGCGCCTTGTGGTAGACAGACTCGGATCGGGTACAGACGATATATGGGGACTTGGATTCTATAATAATAAGTATGCCTTCTTTGTTAATACCACTAACGGATGGACTCCGGCATATACCAGTACAAACACAGCACCAAACGGCGAATGGCTTCATATTTGTGGTGTCTATGATGGAAGTACGAACAAAATATATGTAAATGGTGTATTGGAATTCTCCGGGACTCATTCAGGGACTTTACCCAATGTCTCCACACCGGTTACAATAGGATGTTCATCCTCAGGCCCCGGATCGTATGTTGGTTTCTTCAATGGAAAAATTGAAGAAACGAGGATCTGGAGCAGTGCCCGTACACTGGATGAAATCCGCGGGAATATGCATAAAGAAGTAGGACCGGGCACAGCAGGGCTTGTGGGATACTGGCGCTTTAATGATGGTTCAGGAACTACTGCTGCGGATAAATCCGGGTATCACAACTATGGGACCTTAACGAATATGGATAACGCGGACTGGGTTATCTCCACGGCTCCGATGCCCTATACAACCACGGGCACTACCAGCAATTGGAGTCTTCCGACAACCTGGTATAGTAATACGATCCCCAATACAAACTGGGCATTGGTTGATGTTGGGCATACAGTTAATGTGGATGGTAACTTTTCTGTGAAAAATATCGACATTCTCTATTCCGGGGATCTGGTTGGTTCAGCCGGGAATACCCTGTCGATTACCGGTGATTTTACCAATAACGGCACTTTCACACACGGGAACGGCACGATTTCATTTGCAGGCTCTGCTGATCAGAACATTAGCGGATGTGAATTTTATAATCTGACCATTAATAATGGAAATGGAAATTCAGTCATATTACATAACGCCTGTACTGTGCAGGGAACTCTGACACTTACGTCCGGGAAAGTGAATACGACTAACGCCAATATTTTGACTCTCGGTACATCAGCAACCGCTTCCTTTACATCCAGTTTATCCGGAGGTACAAGTTATGTGGATGGCCCCATTGAAAAACGAACAAACTCCGCAGGAGAATTTATCTTTCCCACGGGAGCCGATGGAATATTAAGAGAAATTGGATACCTGCCGATTGATCTCGGCACAACAACCTCTATATTCAGAGCTGAGTTCTTTAACAGCGGATACTCCCCGAACAATTATCAGGGGCATGCACCGCTAACCTGGGTCAGTGAAGCCACACATTGGACGATTGCCAGAACCTCCGGTACGACTTCAGCAATTTTAAAATTGTTCTGGGGCACGGAAAGTAACCTGGCAGCCCATATACCTGACTTAAGCGGGCTTGTAATAGCGAAATATAATGCCGGGGACCAGCGATGGAGCAGTATGGGCGGGCCTGCTGGCGGAAATGGTAATCTAAGTCAGGGCTTTGTGCAATCCTACATTTTGTACGATTTTAGCAGCGCTGACCCGGTTTCACTGGGTGATACGGGATCACCTTTGGAAAATGATAACCTCGATATTCCTCTGGTATTTGCACTAGACCCTGCACACCCAAACCCGTTCAATCCGGCCACAACAATTGACTATCAATTGCCAAATCGTGAACGTGTCACAATCACGGTATATGATGTCGAAGGCAGAGCTGTTAAGCAGCTTGTGGATGAATACTTTGACGCCGGATATTATTCAACTGTCTGGAGCGGAAATGAAATACCTTCCGGAATGTATTTTATTCGGATGGTTGCCGGTCATAAGTATCAAAAAACTCAAAAAGTGATTGTTTTAAAGTAGATTATATCAGCCAATTGAATTGGAAAAAATATCCCTGCTCTGTTTGCAGGGATATTTTTTTATTCACTCCAAAAGCTCTGAAAATTAATAATTCAGTGGAGAACCAAAAAAGAAGGAATACTTCTCAAAGGAAATTTTGAACCGGACGGCAGATATGTTTTGGGAAAACCCTTCGAAGGTAAACTGAATGCGTTAGCCGGAATATACGCTTTCTATTCCACCAGCCCCTTTTGAATTGCATAGTGAGTTAGTTCAGAATTGGTGCGCATGGACATCTTTTCGAGGATTCTTGTACGGTAAGTACTGATGGTTTTCACGCTTAAGAAAAGTTTTTCAGCTATCTCGGAAACTGTCATGCCTGAGGCGATCATACGCAATACTTCGTATTCCCTGTCAGAGAGGGTTTCATGAGGGGGCTTATCCGAATCGGCTTCGATATAGGTAGCCAGTTTTTCGGCCAGAGACAGGCTGATGTATTTCTTCCCTAGTTGAACACGTCGGATTGCCGTAATGAGTTCCTCCGGAGCGCTTTCTTTCGTCAAATATCCGTTTGCCCCGGCTTTGATAACCCGTACGGCATACTGGTCCTCCGGATAGGCACTTAAAATCAGGATTGGCAGTTTCGGTTTGTCTTTCCTGATTTCTTTTAGTACATCCAAACCGCTTTTGCCCGGCATTGAGATATCCAGAATGATCACATCATAGTTATTTTTTCGCACAAGATTTAGAACTTCGAACCCATCGGAGGCTTCACTGACAACTGAGATATCCGATGGTTCTTCCAGAATTAATTTCAATCCTTCCCTGACGATGCGATGATCATCAGCAATCAATATTTTTATCATGATTTATTTGATCCCCTGGGTATTTTTACAGAAACCAGAGTTCCATTTTTGTTTATAAAGTTCACTTCGCCACCCCAGTTAAATACTCTTTCCCTGATTCCAAGGAGTCCGAATGAATTTGGTTTGGCCATATTTTCTTCCAGGATGCCTTTCCCGTCATCGTGAACTTCCAGGCTGATGTTATCACGCTGAGCATGGACTTTAATCCGCACATTTTTTGCGCCGGAGTGTCGGGCCACATTGGTCAGTGCTTCCTGGACGATACGAAACAGCGTAATTGCAAGCTGGGATTCAGGCTGAACATCTTCCGGTACGATGGACACGTGGGTTATTATGTCCGTTCGACGCTGGAATTCTTCCGCCTGCCATTCGATTGCCGCCGCCAGCCCCAGATCATCCAGCAGCGTAGGCCGCAGTTCAGAGCAGATTCTCTTTACGGTTTGTATTGTTCCGTCCACCAAAGAGATCAGAGAATGTGTTTTTGATTTGAGTTTGTCATGAGTTTCACTCAGCTGTTTTTCAATCCACGAGAGATCCATTTTCATGGCGGTCAGGGATTGCCCAAGTTCATCGTGAACCTCCCTGGCGATGTTAGTGCGCTCCTCTTCGCGAACTGACTGCAGGTGGGCGGAGAGATTCCGCAATTGTTCATTTGTTCTGCGTATCTCCTCCTCAGCAACTTTACGGTCCGTTATGTCTCTGGCGATGGTCAGGACAGCTGAAACCTTGCTGCCTTCCAGAATACAGGAGGTCCCCACTTCCACCGGGATCACTTTTCCTGAGTGGTCTCTGAAACCAATTTCAAAAAATTGATCATTCTCAGTCTTGGATTTTAATAGTTTGAATTTTTCCTTAAAGAAGGAATGGTCGGCTGGTGAGATGATTTCAGTAATATTCATCTTGATGAGGTCCCTGGGTGTGTATCCCAAAGCATTTAGTCCTGCCCGGTTCACATAGAGGATATTGCCCCGGACATCATACATGATGATCATATCGATGATGGTCTCGGCGAGAATTCGATATTTTTCTTCACTCTTCTGAAGTTTGGCCGACAGTTCCCGTTTTTCAATCCCCTTCTGAATAGAATAATGCAGAACTTCGAGAGAAATGGGTTTTTTGATGTAATTGATCACACCCATTTGCAGGGCTTTGATGGCGTTATCCAAATCACCATGCCCTGTAATCACTATGGACTGCAGATCCTCCTGAATGTCCTTTGAACGATTCAGCAGTTCCAATCCGTTAATGTCAGGCATGCGAATATCCGTTACCAAAACATCATATTTAGATTTTTCAAGGAGTTTCATTGCTTCACTGCCGGAGTGTGCAATTTTAATCTGATAGGATTCTGATAAATGGGTTAAACCGGCACGGATTAATTCACAAAGTTCTGCCTCATCATCGACAACCAGGATCTTTATTTTTTCCACGATCTCTCCCCCGGAAGGACTTTGCGGCTAGATGTCATCGTTTTTTTTGGCTTTTTCAATCTGCTCATTCGCCTTTTTTTTGATTTCTTCCTCAATTTTATCCACCGCATTACTTTGAACCTGTTTCTTTACAGTTTCCACTTTATCTTTCACCCCTCCCATGAGTTCGTCAAGACTGTCCGGGACTTCCTTCCCGGTAAACTGCAGATAGGCGACATAAAGAATGATAACAGCCGCGATTGCCAGCACCAGTTTAAATAATTTTTTGATAATGCCCAATACGACAATCACAGCAAGGATCACGGCGATTGTAAAAATGACCGGATTGTTTACGATAACCTGGTATAGCTCATCCATATTAATATATCTCCGTTATTAGGCTGAAATTCAGAAAAATATAGCATAATACCTTGCAGTAAAATAAATAAGAAAATGGTATCCAAAGTAATAAATATGCAATCGGTCCAATTAGATCCATACCCCCTTTTCAAACCATGAAATTGACTGCCGGTTATTATTTTGATGGAGAATCCCTGTGAAAACTTACTATCGGGAAATGACACAGGCGCTGCTGGAAGCTCAAAAAGCTTTTAAGAATGGTGAGGTTCCCATTGGTGCAGTCGTCACCCTAAGGGGGCAGATTATCGGTCGGGGATACAATCAGCGGGAGAGTCTGAAAGATCCCACTGCGCATGCCGAAATGATTGCCATAACTGCTGCAGCCAACTATCTTGGTAATTGGCGCCTTGAAGGATGTGAGCTTATTGTCACTAAAGAGCCCTGTCCCATGTGTGCAGGAGCTGTTGTGAATGCCAGAATCGATATGGTGGGGTTCGGGGCCTATGATGATAAGGCCGGTTGCTGTGGTTCACTTTACCAACTCGTCAGAGAACCCGGATTTAATCACCAGGCAACTGTCAGGGGAGGAATTCTTAAACAGGAGTGTGAACAATTATTAAAGGAATTTTTCTTTCTCCAAAGAAATAAAAAGCTTTAGGTTTGCCCCCCCGGAGAGGTGTCAGAGCTGGTCGAATGTGCCGCACTCGAAATGCGGTGTCCCATAAACTTGGGACCGCGGGTTCGAATCCCGCCCTCTCCGCTGTCCTTTACTATAATTTATCACATCAATGCCATGGCAAGACCTGACTGTTCGACGCTGAATAGGCTGCACTTACTGCCGGGAAGGGACCGATTGATGGAAAATAGCATTTTGTCTGTGGTTGACCGCCCCAGTAAATTTGCGCCGCTGATTTTTTTGATAAATGGAGAGATGGCCGAGTGGTCGAAGGCGCACGCCTGGAAAGTGTGTATACCAAACCGGTATCAAGGGTTCGAATCCCTTTCTCTCCGCACGCCAGCATGAAGTTTAAATATTTTGCATCCATCCTCGGTGGTATTTGTCTCATAGGATTCTCACTGGGATATATTCTGGGGTATTATACCCGCATGATTTTCAATAACAATTATTGGGCCTATATCGGGGCGCCCGTGTTAGGACTTGGTGCAGGTCTGATGGTTTACGGGACACTGTTCAACCGGAACTGAAATCCTACAGACGACTTCTCGAACCACCTTTCTGCTGCGGCTACCCTTTTATTTTAAGTACTTTGAGATTCCCCTGTAGCTTCCAATCAACCCTAAGCTCATACCGATAATGATATTCCCCGGAATCAGTAGTTCAGGACTGATCAGGTAGGTTCTCATGTAACCCTGAAGATACTGCATCAGCAAATAAAAGAGCCATAGCGTCATCAGAGAAAGAAGTGCTCCTCCGAGCCCCTGCAGGATGCCCTCAATGATAAACGGTAATTTAATGAATCGGTCCGTGGCTCCGAGAAGACGCAGAGTGCTGATATCCCCCCGCTTTGAATGAATCGTCAGCCGGATTGTATTTGAAACCATAATAATGGAAACGATCAGGATGGCACCTCCTATAATGAAAGCCAGCGTCAGCAGGTTATCCAGAAACCCATCTATTTTTTTGATCAATCCCGACTGGAAAACCGTAAGGTCAACCCCGTTGATCAGGCGGATTTTATCAGCGATAGCGGACATGATCCGCACATCACGGTATTCCGGAGCCACTTCAAATTTCCCTCCCAGAGGCAGCGGATTTGTCCCTACGATTTCGGTGACATCTTTGTGAAAATAACGTTCGAAGATCTTAGCTGCTCGATCTCTGTCAATAAAATCACCTTGTTCAATTCCATCGATAAGCAGGATTGAGTTGAAAATATCAAGGCACTGATCCCGGTCCAGTGAAGCATCGAAAAATACATCGATCCGGTACTGTTTTCTGAATTCGAGCGAATACCCCTTGAGGTTGATATAACCAAAATAGGCAATACTGAAGATCATCAAAGTGATGAAAATAGTGATTGAGGAGATGATTGCCGGCACTTTGGCCCGGACGAGTGCTCTGAATCCTTCGAAGACTAAAAATGCGGCTTTCGAGATCATGCCAGCTGCCGGCCTTCACTAAGCTCGATAAAACGTTTATGCCTGGGCCGGATGAGGGGGAAATTATGGGTCGCCATCAATACTGCCGCCCCTCCCTGTGTGGCAGAGTCTAGAAGATCGACGATCTCATCGGAGGTAACCAGATCGAGATTTCCTGTCGGTTCATCCGCTAAAATGACTTTCGGATCTTTTACAAGCGCGCGGGCAATTGCGATTCTCTGCTGTTCACCCCCGCTGATATTTGTAGGCCTTTCCTTTTTCAGGTCCAGCAATCCAATCCTTTCGAGGACTTCGTGAACCTTTCGGTTGATTACTTTCCTGGAAACTCCGTTTATGTGCAGCGGCAGAGCCACATTTTCAAATACCGTTCGATCATTTAATAATTTGAAATCCTGGAAGATCGTACCGATACTGCGCCTGAAAAAGGGAATTTTTCGTTTTTTAATTTTACTTATATCCACGCCGTCGATGATGATGCGTCCCTTCTGCACAGGGATATCCATATAAATGGCACGAAGAACGGTTGACTTGCCGGCACCGGTGGGACCCATGAGAAAAACAATCTCTCCCTTTTCAATATGAAAAGTCAGATCAAATATTCCGGCATTGTCCGAAAAAGTCGCTGTGACATTCTTGAAATCAATCATGGAATCAAGTCCGCAGTCTCCCCGGGGCAAACCCCGGTGATTAAACCGGTTTGTCGTTTACTGCCTGATGCCAATGAAAACGGATAAAAAACAGTGTAAATCATCAGACAAATAATATATAACAACTGAAGATGTATCCCAGGAAAAACAGAACGCCCCACGGACGGGATATCCCGTTACTCTTACGGATCAGCAGAACCATGGCGAGGGTGAAAGCCAGCATGATTGCTACATTGATCCAGATCTGAGCGAACGAAAATTCAATTCCCCTGATGAGCAGGGCGGATCCCATGACTGCCAGGATATTAAACAGGTTTGACCCGATCACATTACCAATGGCAATATCCGGCTCGCCGTGTGCGGCGGCAATGATCGAGGTGGCCAACTCGGGTATGGACGTGCCCAAAGCTACTACTGTCATCCCAATGGCAACTTTTGAAACCCCCAGCAACTCAGCCATGTTAACCGCACTTTTTACAAACAGGTTTGATCCAAGCCATAATCCCGCAATTCCCAGTATGAACACGATGATTGTGCCCGGTGTAAGTTGTTCGGAACTTCCGTTGTATTTATTTTGATTCGAGCGGTACAGATGAAAACAATATCCGGTCAGGAGTAACAGAAAGAGAATCCCATGAAAGATCGAAAGTTTTCCCAATGTCAGCAGTAAAGAGAAAAGAAGCGTAACAAAGACCAAAAAATAGAGATCAACCCGGGATTTGTTGTACTGGAATGCAATGGGAGCAATGAAGGCCGATACACCTATGACAAGCCCGAGATTGGCGATATTGGAACCAACAATGTTTCCCAGCACAATCTCTGTTTCTCCCCTGATATTTGCGATGATGCTGACGATCAATTCGGGTAAACTGGTACCAAAAGCGATGATGGTAATCCCCACGATAACAGTGGGAACACCCAACCGGATCGCAATGAGTTTTCCGCTGCGGATCAGGAAATCCGCACCGAAGTACAGAAATCCAATCCCTACTATGAAAGTCAATAAGTTGGTTATCATGAATATAAATTCTGCTCGATGATATAGCGATAAACCGCCGGGTGCAGATCATCAGCTGCCCTTGAGTCCCCCGATTTGAGTTTACGGCGAATTTCAGTGGAGGACTGGCCCCAGTGAAAATCTTCAATCATCTCAAAGTTCACCGAAATCGCCGGGGGTATATTTGTGCCGCTGCCCCGATGAAAACAAACAAGTTTTACATTCTCCAGAATTTCCTCATATCGATACCATTGATCAAAAGCAGTCAGCTGGTCAGCTCCGATAAGCAAATGGAGCTCTGCCGAACCATAGGTTCTCTGCAGATGATGTATGGTGTTAAGTGTAAAGCTCGGAGCAGCAGCTTGAAGTTCGTATTCGTCGATACTGCAGTGCGGTAGATCTGCAATCATCAGTTCAAGCATTCTTATTCGCTGATTGTCCGTTGCCACGGGTGCAACTGACTTTAACGGTGAGTGTTTTGCGGGAATAAAGAGAAATTTATCATATCTCCCGGCACATCTCTCAGCTATGGCGAGATGCCCAAGATGAGGGGGATCAAAACTACCGCCAAGAAAAAAGAGCTTCACCTATACAATCTGATATATTCTCTCAAAGATAGTCTGCCATCCATCGTATCTTTCGACAGCCGAAGTCCTTCCTCGTATTTATCAACCGAATGGAAATTATTTTTATTCTCAATTAAATAGTTTGCTGCACCGTCAATATCGTCATTTAAAATATGGGCAAAGGCGATGCCGATCCGGGCTTCATCAGCATAATCCGTATCGTAATATTGATCCAGCACACTGTTAAAATAGATGATTGCAGAGTCATATTCTTCCAATTTAAGATACAATCTGCCGGTTTCGTACTCCTTCTTCGCAAGATCGTTTCGGATTTTAGCGATATATTTCTCGGCCTCTGGAATGTAATCTGAAGTGGGATAGTCCTCGATGAACTCCTGCAGCCTGTTAAGAGCCGTTATGGCTCCGGATTGATCTTTTTGATAAGACATAATGGAATTGACCGCACATTCACAAACCCTGAAGCGGGCCAATTCTATTTTCTCCGGATCCTGCGAATAGCGGATGTAACGTTCATATTCCACTGCGGCTTCAGGATAATTTTTCTGCTTGATAAGAGATTCAGCGAGATAAAATTCGGACAGAACAGCCAGCTTTGAGCCGGGATTATTCATGGTGATATATTCAAACTCAATTTGCGCCTGGCTGAACTTTTCCTTTTCAAAGAGTTTCATGGCCTTTTCATACCGACCTGTCAGATCCTCTTCGATGGCGGCCTTATCTCCTGCACATCCGGCAATGAGAAAAATGGAAATAGCCAGATAAATCAGTCGGTTGCGCATATCCTTACCAGTCAATTGAAACGACGACACCACCGATGCCAAGTTTATTCTGTGGATTAAAAGTCGGCATAGCAGATATATTGGGCGAATGCTGCAGATTCCATTTTTTAGTCGTAAAGACGGCATCGATCATGCTGAAAAAATGATTGGCCATAATTGTGGATATCGCATAGCCGGCATATTTTTTATAATCGTTTGATTTGCGTCGCATGTCCCGGTAGACCCATTTGTTGGGTGATTTGGCCACCATATATCCCTGGTTGTCGAAAATATAATCCTCCATCGAATCGGGTTGGGTTACAGGGTTCCAGGCATCGTCCCAGCCGGCATAAAAGTGATTATACTTTCCAATATTCTCATAGTAGGTCTGATCCTTGATGATCACGAAATTGTCATCCGTAGCAATGTAAGTTGCGATCTCGTTTTCGCTATAGGGACGTCCGGTATCCGGATCATAAAAAAGGTCTTCCATGACGGTCTGGGAACTGGTGTTGGAAATCTCAACGGGATTCCCGTTGGAGTTGAAATCCGTATAATAAAAGGCTACGTTATGGCTGNATGGCTGGCGTCATAAATATCCAGGTAATGTCCATCCGGAGTTGAAAAGAGAGACCTAAAAGTCGTATCCGCATCCACCCAGTTGTAATAATTGCCAATCCAGCGGGTAAAGTCCCAATGCTCGTCGGCATATCTTTCAAATTCTACATTTTTATCTGAGCCTTTTTTGTTATTGCTGGCCCACAATATCCAGGAAACAACCTCTACACCTGCAAATACGGCAGCCCTTTTCCAGTCTCCGGTGTAGTACTCACCCAGCCCGGGGACAATCCCGGAGTAGATCATGGCTCTGCCGGGGTACCTGTAATCTGAACCTCTGAGATTGGCGTGAGCTGTTGTATCAACTGCTGTGTCAACCGTATCCTGCAGTCCGTAAAAAAATGCGAGTTGTTCACTGTTGTCAGGGATCCCGGCAAAAACAAACCCTCCGATCAGAACACTGGCTGCAATTATGAGAAATCTATAAGACATATAATTACCTTCGATTTTGCATATTCATTCAATCATTTCAGTTCACCAACAGGGATGTAAAATTACGCTGTCAACATTTTTACACACATTAAAAATCAAATAACAGCTTGAAATAATGCTTCCCTCTCTTGTCAGCGTCCCCGATGGGGACATGATATTCATAAGTAAAAGCCGTTGGATAAGCAAAAAACGAATATCCACTCAGCCGCAATTCCACTCCTGTGGAGATTTTATAGTTCCTGTTTTTTATCCATTCCTGCAAATTACCGTAAAACCCGCCCCCGGCCTGGGCGATCCATCCCAGGGTGAGATTCTGAAAATTCACATGACCAATGGGGATACTCCGTTCCATAAATACCGGTACTCGGATCGCCGCTGTTGTAATCAGCAAAGAGGTGCCGGTAAGAGTGGAATCATAAAAGGTGTATCCTTTCATGCCAATCATACCACCGCCGTAGAACTGAAAAAAATCATTAATATCATGATTACTCAGCCATGCAAGGCGGGTCTCCAGAGTGCTGACAATTTTATGTGAATGGTTCAGGGTCCAGTTTTTATCCGCCTGTACTTCAATTCTGGCAGTATTGTTGGGTTTGAACTCCGGCTGATAGGTGCTGTATTCCTCGTTGAAACCGAAACCATCCATGAAGTTATTCCATTCGTAGGCCGTGACGGTATTTATCTGAAAGCCGTTTGAAGGAAGCATATTCCCTGCAAATTCGGCTTTTCGCTGCTTCAGATTCCAGCGCAATGACAACCGGTGACCCCGGTAATAGTCGAAGGATAACCCACCCTGTCCGATGACCGTATTATCCGACTCTCTGATAACCTGGTTTATGATCTCACGGTAATTGGTATAGGTGTACTGCAGCCAGAATTTGTTCAGGCCGATTGGAAATCTCGCACCGATATCCGCCGAGAAAAACTGAATTGTCAGATCACTTTCCACAGGATAATAGCCGTTATACATCAGGTTCTGGTGGATATTACGTGAAATCCAGTAAATGTTGGTGAAAAAAGTCGGCCGGTATTTGCGAAACTCGAACAGCAGAAACAGGTCTTTATCACCCAGTGTATTCAGAGAAGCGCCTCCAAAAACGGATAATTTATCCAGAACATCATTGGCATAGGCATAAAATCCCGGCTTTACGGTATTGTAATCCACCATCAGACGAGGCAGAAAAAACGGTTTGGACATAGTATCTGTATAAGGTCTGGCCTCTGCAGTTGACCCGTTATCGATGAGTTCGCTGGAGGGGTTTGACTGATAGTATTCCGGACCATAGCCTACTTCGTCCTCCGGCAGGAAAATCATGGTATCAAGCAGGGCAATTGTATAGCGGCTGTTTTCATACAAACTGTAGAGGATTTTCCCATCGGCCGAGACATCAGGCATAAAAGCCCCCCCGACAACGTTTGTAATATACCCTTCTCCCCGATCCGTGCTGGCGTAAAGATTGAAAATTCCCGATTTGTCCCGCGCTGCCAGGCTTAGGCCGTATTTTTCCAGCGGATCCCTGGTATCCCACTCTTCATTGGAGAGAAGGGTCAGCTTTCCGGAACTGTCCGCTTCGTACAGAGACCTGCCCTGATCGTAAACTGCATCCACCAGCAGCCTGCCGCTGTTCCAACTCAGTGAAAACATCTGTAATCCGTTGGACTGATGTGTCAGTGGTCTAAAGTCAATCGAGTCGGCATCGCTGATCATCACATTGGAAGTCCCGTCATAAGTTGTGATTGCTGCAAGCTTGTTTTCAGCCGGGTTGTAAACCGGAGATGTAAGACGCATATCATGGGTGAGGCGTTCTTCATCTTCATCTTGCAGAGCGTAGCGGTATAGGTCGAAATACCGGGACCCGTTTTTATTCGGTTTACCCCTTTTGGTGTAAACCAGCGTGGAATCATTCACCCAGGCAGGCGCCGTCTGGACGCCGCTCATTATCTTCTGAGTGGAAGAATCGGAAAAATCGAAAATATACAGATCCGTCTGGCCAAAATAATCATTATCCCGGTTTGAGAGATAAGCAAATCTTTTTCCGTCGGGCGCCCAGACCGGGTGGATGTTGGTTGTGCCTTCCGACTCGAGGATCGTTCCTTTTACCTCATGGGCAGTCACCGAGGAAAGTTCTCTTTTGTACTTACCGTACATTTGCTCCACCCAATCCGCATGCAACAGCAGTCCGTCGATCCCGGTCGCATCTTTAAGGGCCTTACGGATGGAATAATTATAGGGTTTCCTGAGAGATTCTGAAATCCTCCGGAGGACATCTTCTCCAAACCTGTTCACCAGATACTCAACAAAGGCAAAGCCATGGTCATAGGTGCATTCATTCCCAAATCCCCGTTTCCCGAAAGTGTTCATGTCTGCCAGGCTGAATACTTTATTATGCACGGACTTATCCCGGAGGATCATATCCCTGTGAGAATCCCAGAAATCAAACTTAGCCTCTTTAAACATATGCTGAGCAGTTCCCTCGGCAAGCCACGGCGGGACGGCAGTACCGGGCAGAGGATAAGAAATGATACTGTTGGGAAAACCATAAAGAACATCCTGTCGTTTTTCTTTCTCATAGCCCATATACTGAAGATAGACACCAGGAACATGACGAGGGAATTTCATGGCCGACCCGATCTGTACGATATGCGTAAATTCATGGGTGATAACATTTTGCATCCAGCGGTGTGAGCCCCGCAGATCAAAATCAAGCGGCAGGGCCCAGATGACGATTTTATTGTCATAGTAGTAGGCTGCCCCGTTTGAATAATCGTCGGTATCCTGGATTATCAGATGCGTTTTTGAATCGGGCTCAAACTGATAAATTGAGGTTATCGGGTCGTAAACCTTTTCTGCAACAATGGCCGCTTCACGAGCACTGCGCTCGGTACCCTGGTGATAATGCAGAATAAAATGCTCCGTCTCAAAAGTTTGCCAGTTCAGCTCTGGATGGTTATACCAACCCTGTGACCTAGCCAGAACCGGTAATAAAATCAAAACCAGCAGAAAGAACCTGTTAAGGCGGATAAAGCTGCAGGATGGGACGGATCGATAAATTTTCTTCACCTGCAAAGCTGATTAATGGATTATCGCTACTTTTACAAGTTTGGACTCTCCACGATCCGGCCGGACCTCTGCCAGATAGACCCCTGCCTCCAGCGCCTGAACATTCCACCGGATCTCGTTATACTCGTTCTGAGTAATATTGGTATTTTTCAACTCGGCGATTTTGAATCCCGCTGCATCATAGATCAGAATATCAACTCTTTGAACATCCGATCCGGTAAAAAACCGGAAAACCGTCGTCAGGCCTGTAACCGGGTTGGGATAGTTATAGGTCCGCTTAGGGTCTATCCCTGAAATTTGGGCGGAATTGTTAACGTGTTCCCCTAAAACGATTGCCGAGTTTGAGGAGTTTCCGTGATATTCCAGCCAGTAACAACGGGGGAAATTCAGGGGAAAGAGCAACAGCCTGGTGCCATCGATCAGAGCAGTGTATTGGCCGTCCCAGAAGGGGACCAGTCTCAACTCGGCATTTTTATCCACGGATGCGATTGATCTGACAATCGTTCCCGTATGGTCAATGATCACTAACTGATTATCTTCTCTGCAGATGATCTCCGGGTGCTCGTCTCCCTGGATATCAGCGATCAATGGAGTCCCCATGAAAGAGCCGTACAGCGGGAACCCGTCAACGAAAGTATTGTTGCCATTCATTACATATAAATCGCCGCTTTGAAAATAGGCAATTTCATCGAGACCATCCCCGTCCACATCTCCCAGGGCTTGTGCAGGTCCACCTGCAAAAACGATCTCATTCAAAGAATTTATCATCCCCCTGGGAACGATGACACCATTCGGGGAGAGAGTTTCGTCAATTCGTTCACAGTCATCATCCAGCCAAATGGTTTCAACCTGTTCGGCTGCAACGATGATCGTATCGCCACAGGCAGGGTTCGACAATACCCTGATCAGTTCATTGTCCGTGATCATTGAATCAAGGGTCGTGGCACTCTTTCCGAATAATTGCCCTTCTTTCAGATAGTAGATGGTGGCGGTTGAGTCATCATCGGAATAGCCAGAACCCACCACCGTTATATTTCCGCTCCCCAATTCAACGATGGGGATATCACCCGATCGGTTAAATCGAAAATGGACATCATCTCCGGCAGAACCGATATCATCCAGACTGATCAGAGATTCGGCTCCTGCATGAGAACGCGTATTGGGATTTGTCAGGTTTGCAAACCGCAGCAGTCTGTTCGGGTTCTCAATTTCTTCGGCGGGATTTGCAAAAAAATAAGCCTCATTATTGGCATACCACATATCCCACGACCAACCGCTTGACGGGTCCGCAAACAGAGCTGTTGTTGGGAACCCTATATCGACGGCCCCGTCAGCCTCTTCCAGTTGAATGGCCCGATTCAACCTGTCATTGTTAATCCCGAAAAAGAGACTGTCCGGGTCTGGCTCAGTGATATGCCAGATCAGAAGCCCGGAACCGGGATAGCCGTAATCGTATGAGTCAAAGCCCAGAATGACCTGTGTTTCAGGATCCACAAAGACCCTTGAATCACCCAGAACATCCAGCAAAACATCAAAATAATGTCCGGGGACATCATTTGAGATCTGGTAGGCATCGGAGTAGCGGTAATCGTCGATATTCATGTCGGCATCGATGAAATTATTTCTGTTTTCAATGAGAAAATATTCGGAATCGGCAATATCAATCCTGAAAACCAGTTGAGTGGTGACATCAATGTCAGCAGGCTCCGGCACTCTCACCGGTACCGCCCAGTCTTTCAGCGTACGAGACCAGGCAGTGGGAAGCGCAGGAATTACCCCCCTCCCATTGTTAGACCCCTGGTCCATCAGGCCGAAAACGCCCACGCCGGAATCACCCTGCCGTACTCCCGGGGGGCCATCTTCCGTCACGAACAAAGGCGGCAGCCCGAGAGCATAGCCCATAAGAAAGGCAAAGGTTCCGGTCATGCCCAGCTGATAGTCACAATAATCGGACTGACCGGCAAAAATTTCTTCGATCACATCGTAATAGATATGGTTTTGTGTTTCAGGCAGCAGAATTCCCCTGTTAACTTCATAGCCGTTGATGAACAAAGGCGGCTGTTCCGCAAGCATTTCAGGGTCGATATAAGCACTGGAAAGATCAAGGGGTGTGGGATCCAGAAAGGGCATAGTAAAATCCTGACCGATACCGGCATGAAAAATGACAATTAGGGAATTTTCGCTATAGAGCGGTTCAATCTCATCCCGTGCGAGTTCCACACTTTCCGCAAAAAGTCTTCCGAGAGCAGTATCTGACTGCGCATATTCTGCCATATGGCCATTCACCTGATAGATCCCGGGAACCATGGAACTGGTGAAAGAAAGAGCTCCGTCCGAAACCATCTCATAATAGTTTGCCACGGCTGTCAGCTGATCGGAGAAATAAGCGGTATTGTGGGGTGGCGGATCTACAAAAAATCCATCGCATCTGCTCTGATAATCTGTATCACTTCCAGTAAGGAAATGTCCGTTGCCGGTTGTGAGAATGCTGTCGGGATCGTCGGATTCATCCTGGAATTCCACCATGAGTCCGATTAAGTGAGCGGGTTCCGGGCTGGACAGGACAGTCGAGGATTTCAACCTGGGCAGGTAATGCTGAGTCTCAGCTGCCTGGATCAGGGTAAAAACCAGAATTAGGGAAAAATATTTCTTCAAAGAGAAAAATTAGAATAGCATGTTCAGAGAAAAATACATCGTATTAGCTCTCGGATGTCCCTTATCCCCTGCCGTATAGCCGAAATCAAATCCATACTTCTCGAATCGAATACCGGCACCGAAAGTGGGAACGGTTATTTTACCCTCCTGGTCATAGATATATCCTCCCCGAAGGGCAAAATACGTGGTGTACCAGTATTCGATACCAAAGTTGTAAACCATTTCTTTGAATTCTGTGCTGAAAGAGCGATCCTTTCCTGTGCCCTTCTCAACTTCACCCTCGTCATTATAAATGCCTGTATCATCCTGGTACAGTTCACAGAGAGGGCAATCATCCCCGTTGATGTTGGAGTCGCTGCCCTGATAGATTTCACCGTTTCCATCAAGGTCGTTCCACTGATAACCTCCAATTTTTCGATCTGAATTCTTATCGAGATCCCCGCCAAAATACCAATCATCCAGCCAGGAAGTTATAAGCGCCTTAAATACTTTGTCGGTGTGAGCTATTTCCAGATCCCCCTTTTTATTGTACCCCTGACCCGGGGATTCGTGGCCTTTGCTGTCCCATCCGCCAACCAGTCCGTCACCGTCCCAATCCATGCTGGGATATGAAGCAACGAGCAATTTATTGGCATCAAAGAGGAAATTCACTTTGTTAAAACCGTCATTGAAAAGTTCGACGTCGATGCCAATGCGCATATTAGTGGGGGCAGGATCTGCCTGGTCTGCATCGATAAATGAAATTTTAGGACCGATATTGGTGATGGAAGCCCCAAAGTTTATTTTTTTCATTTTCAGCAAATATCCAATATCGAAGGCAAAATCGGTCGATTTACCGCTGCCGCTTTCAGCACCGGTCGTAACGCTAATTAGATTTTGATGAAAAATTTTAGCACTGACGCCTATGGAGGATCGCGGGGTGATTTTAGTGCCGAAACTGCCGGTAAAGGCCCACATATTACTGCGGAATTTATCCAGTAAATTCCCATTTTCATCCGTCCGGATCTGTTCGCCAAGATTCAAAAATACAAAGTGCCCTCCAAAAGTACCCAGATTTTCTACATGCTGCTGATAGGCTGCGAACTCATAGTAAAGATCACTCGCTAGATTGGGCAGCCAGTTTACATGCATCAGAGCAATCTCTCGGCCGGTTTGAAAGGCCAATCCCGAAGGGTTAAAAAAGGTCGCATAGGCATCATCTGCCTTTGCCACCTGGGCCTCTCCCATAGATGCCGGGCCCGCTCCCGGGACAATGAGGAGAAAGATCGCACCTGCTTCACCAACTGCCTGCAAATTAGCCCCTAACAGGACGATAACTAAAACTCTTAAAATCCATTTCATTGAAACTATACCTCCAAAAAACGAAAAACCGAGCAAGACCCATGAGCTGTACTCGGTTTAAATTTGATAAACCAGACTGACACACAGGATCCCTGCAAAACAACAAATACTTTGTTCAACAATTTCAGATCTCACATGAGATCCGCAATCCTAGTAGCGAAAGTCTATAAATTCTCCATTAAATTAAAGGCGAATATAAAGCAGTTTTATTTTTGCAACCAAATTAAACATGACAACAGAAATGTTCTATTCATCAAAATGTTCCGCCTTCTCCAATAACAGAACCGGTATTCCGTTCCTAACGGGGAAATACAGGCGGCAGCTCCGACAGCTGAAGACGGATTTTTCCTTGTGGTAGTTCAGCGTCCCTTTGCAGACCGGACAGGCCAGGACCTCTTTCAAATGATCTAAGTTATCAGGTTCCATATTTTCAGATTATTTTTTGGATTTAATATAAGCCTTCAAATATTTCCCCGGATGCTCCTTAAAGTCATTGACGATCCAGCGCAGATCATAGACCAGGCTGTCCACATTGTTATACACAGAATCATCGTTGAGGAATTTTGGCAGAGTACCTTTGGTTGAATCCAGTTTAGCAACCGCCAGGTCAATTTTTTCAATCACCGTGCTGAACGATTGAGCACTTTTCGAAAATGAATCTGCTGTGTTCTGCAGGGATTCGATAGCAGCTGCCAGCCCCTCGGACTTTTCGGTGACTTTGGAAATATCATCCAGAATGGAACCCACTTTGTCCAGGTCTTTTGCCAGATTCGTCTTGAGTGTATCGGATATTTCCCGGATATTTCGAATAAACTGTTTTATTTCTACTCGCTCGCTGTCCGTTAGTGTCTCACTGAAGTCTTCCACCAGCAGAGTCATCTTTCCTGTGAGTTCTTCCAGATGATGTATGGTGGCAACGATTTTTTCTTTTTCCGCCTCACCCAGTGTTGCCTTCAAGCGTCTTGCAAAGACACCCAGATCCTGCGTCAGGGGGATTATTCCCGGTGTTATCTCCGATAGATCAACTTCCCGGGTGCCCTGCACCGTATCTCCCGGGCGTATAGAATGTTTGGTGTTCGTCCCGGGCGTAATGGAAACATATTTTTCGCCGATAAGACCTTCACTTTTAATTTCAATTTTGGAATCCACAGGAATACTCAGCGCAAAAGCATTATCAATGGATAATTCGAGGGCAATTTGTTTACCGATGATCTTGGTGCGGGATACCCTGCCGATACGCTTGCCCAGCATACTCACGTTATCCCCCCTGTTCAATCCCTGCACATTGTCAAGTATTACAGTAAATGTATAGTTCGATTTTGTAAAAGATATATCCTGCAAATACAGCAACCCCAGAACAAAGCCGACAGATGCCACTGTGATGATAAGGCCCAGCCAGAATATTTTTGATACTTTCATATTTTCTCCCCTATTGCAAGCGTGCTGTCACCGGTCATGAACTGACGTACGACGGGATCTTCTGATTTTTCAATTTCAGCCGGTAAACCATTGAAAGCCACTTCCCCTTCGTTCAACAAGAGAACCCTGTCTGCAACATCATGGACGATCCGTAACTCATGCGTCACAATGACTGAAGTAATTTCCTTTTGCTGCTTGAATTTAAGCATAAGACGGTTGATCATATCCGTCATTACAGGGTCCAGCCCTGTCGTGGGTTCATCATACAGCATGTATTGGGGATCCAGAGCGATGGCCCTGGCGAATCCCGCCCGTTTTTTCATACCGCCGGATAATTCTGAGGGCATCAGATCCGCCGCTTCCGCAAGGTCAACAATTTCCAACGCTTCTTTGACCTTCTCTTTAATCTCCCATTTTGTAAATTCCTCTTTGCTGCGCAATGCCAGAGCAATATTTTCGCCGACGGACATGGAATCAAAGAGCGCACCGGACTGAAAAACCATTCCTATTTTCTGACGTACCCTTTGTAATTCTTTGAAGGAAAGTGCTCCAATATTTTCTCCATCAATCATGACTTTTCCCGAATCTGCTTTAAGCAGCCCGATCAGATGTTTTAAGAGGACACTCTTCCCGGAGCCGCTCTTCCCAATCACAACGAATGTCTCCCCATCGTTCACCTCAAAGGATAACCCTTTCAGAACCGGTTTTGAGCCCAACTCTTTGTATAGGTTTTCAACCTGGATCACAGGAACAACGCCGCCAATACATAATCCAGAAACACAATCGTCACACAGGAAACCACCACCGTGATGGTCGTTGCCTTACCGACACCCTGAGCCCCCCCTTTGGTATAATACCCATGGTAACAGGCGATACTGGTGATTGCAAAACCAAAGGTTACGGCTTTGATCAATCCGAACCAGGCATCCCAGGGAGTGAACCACTGCTTAAATCCCTTGATGAACTCAAACATGGAGACATTCATTTGGGCATGGGCTGATACCCATCCTCCGAAAACACCGAAGAAATCGGCGATGATTATTAAAAAGGGAAACATAATGGTGCCAGCCAGCACCCGAGGCAGGATCAGATACCCAACCGGATCGAAGGACAGGGACTCTAGTGCGTCGATTTGCTCCGTTACCCGCATGGTTCCGATTTCTGCGGTGATGGTGGCTCCCACTCTGCCGGTGAGAACCAGTCCCGTGATCATGGGCGCCAATTCCAGCAGGACAGATTCCCCAACTACGCTGCCAACATAATATGAAGGAATGAAAGAACTGAACTGGTAGGCTGACTGCACGGCGGTAACCATTCCGGAAAACAGACTGGTTAAAATAATAATCGGGATCGATCGGGCGCCGATCAGCATCATTTGGTCAATTGTATTTATGAGATTTAAACGCCAGGAGGTCAAGGACCGGAAAAGCATCAGCTGTAATAAAAAATAGCGGCCGATCCCTTCGAAAAACTGTATAACGCCTCTTATTGGATAAAAAATCACGCGAAACATGGTGAATTATACATCCTTTTTCAGAAAGTCCGCAAGAGCCGAGATAGCTGTCCCAAGCCATCATCCATATCGGGAATTTTTCTCCCCTTGCTAGGACTTTCGATATAACTGATCGAGGTGTGCTGGTCTATCCTAATTCGGGGTAAAGGGGATAAGCAGCTGAAATTTCCGCTACTTCTGCTTTAACATGTTCAAGAATATCATCATCGTCAATGTGCCGGACGACTCTGTCGATTAACCCGGCGATCTGCCGCATGCTGTCTTCCTGCATCCCCCGGGTCGTGAGTGCCGGCGTGCCTATCCGGATACCGCTGGTAATCAGGGGACTGCGTTTATCAAAAGGTACCATGTTTTTGTTGACGGTAATCCCTGCTTCTTCAAGGCGCCGCTCGGCTTTTTTCCCGGATACACCCAGTTTAGTGAGGTCAATAAGCAGGACATGCGTATCGGTTCCACCAGAGACGAGATCAAAATCTTTTGAGAGAAAAGCATCTTCAAGGGCTTTGGCATTTTTTACAATTTGTTCGCAATAGGTTCTGAATTCCGGTTTCAAGGCTTCTCCCAGCGCCACGGCCTTACCGGCGATCACATGCATGAGCGGTCCACCCTGAATTCCCGGCATCACGGCACTGTCAATGAGTTCGGAGAGCATTTTGACGCGGCCGGATTTCAGGGCAACAGCACCCCAGGTATTTTCGAAATCGACTCCTGCGAGGATCATACCACCCCGCGGACCCCGCAGTGTTTTATGGGTGGTGGTGGTCACAACATGACAATGAGGCCACGGTGACGGGTGGAGCCCCGTGGCTACAAGCCCCGAAGGGTGGGCAATGTCTGCCATGAGATGGGCGCCGACCTCATCGGCAACTTCCCTGAAACGTTCAAATTCGATGAAGCGCGGATAAGCACTCCCCCCGGCAACGATGAGCTTTGGTCTGTGTTCAAGGGCCAGATTATGGACTTCGGTAAAATCCACACGGCCGGTTTTTTCAGAGACACCGTAAGAAACAAAATGATAGAGCTTACCAGAAAAATTAACCGGACTGCCATGCGTCAGATGCCCGCCGTGGGCGAGATTTAACCCCATAACCGTATCTCCGGGTTTCAGAAAGGTGAGATAGACCCCCATGTTGGCCTGTGACCCCGAATGGGGCTGAACATTCGCATACTCACAATGATAGAGTTCCCGCGCTCTTGCTCTGGCGAGGTCCTCGGCAATGTCCACCTGTTCGCACCCGCCGTAATAACGCTTACCGGGATACCCTTCGGCATATTTGTTGGTGAGTACGGAGCCCACTGCTTCCAGGACTGCAGGACTGGTAAAGTTCTCTGAGGCGATCATCTCCAACGTATTTCGCTGCCGTTGTAATTCTCCGAAAATGGCCTGATACAGTTCAGGATCCTGATCTTGTATATGCTTTATCATAACCTAAATCTCAATTTTATCAATTCTTCTCTGGTGACGACCTCCTTCGAAGGGGGTGTTCAGCCAGACCTCAATGATGGCGCGTATATCTTCCGGGGATGTGAGACGAGCCCCAAGAGCCAGGACATTGGCGTCGTTATGGGCTCTGCTGAGCTTAGCCTGTTCGGTGGTTGCACAGAGGGCGGCACGAATTCCCCTGACTTTATTCGCCGCGATGGACATGCCGATACCGGAACCGCAGATGGCAATGCCCTTTTCGGCTTTCCCGGAAGAAACTGCTTTGGCAACGGCATGGGCATAATCGGGATAATCCACAGACACCGTCGAATCCGTTCCAAGGTCCATCACTATGTAACCGGCAGCCTGAAGCTGCTCAGAGACCATTTTTTTCAGAATAAAACCGGCATGATCACAACCGACGGCAATGACCATTTTATTTTCTTTTGATGATGCGCTTGATCCAGCCATAGCAATCTCCCTCGGGAGAGACCTCATATTCATCAGCGGGACGCATGAACCAGTCAGCTTTGGTAGTAATATAATTCTCTTTCAGGAAGTCACGTCTCGTCTTTGCCGGCAGGTAACCCCTGGCAACAGCTTCCCTGTAATCCTCATAAGCCATCTCATAAACCACCTTGTCCATGAATTTCAGTTCTGACTTTTCCCGCTGGCGCTGGCAGTAATCCGCACAACTGAAATAGACTTCAGCCCGGTAAAAATAGCTCAAACCATTACCCGCACTGTTACTCACAGCTTTTTCTGCCCAGTCGAGGGCTGTGGCATAATCGTCTTTATTAATGAAAATTTCAGTGAGGGCTATCGGTATGGAAATATCGGATTTATCCAGGCGATAAAGCCTCTCATAGCTTTTTTCTGCGTCGTCTGCTTTACCGGCATTCAGGTAAGATTCGGCCAACAGTTTTAAAACCTGTTTATTATTCTGGTCATGATACAGCAGTTCATTTAAAACGTCGATGGCGTCTCCATAGCGGTCTTCCCCGATAAGTCCGTCCACATATTCCAGCCCGTACTGGATATTGCCTGGATCTTTTTCCCAGCGGTTTTTGTCGATATCCAGCACGTCCAGCCCAAGTTTTGAGGACGCATTTTTCAATTCGCCAAGTACATCAGAGTTGTCCGGCTCGATTTTTTGCCACATTTTGAGAATCACAATCTGCTCTTTGTACATTTTATTTTTCCCATAAATATCCGAGAGCAGCTGCATCACTTCGGTATTTTCAGGATCATAAGACAGAATTTTATCATAATAATATACCTGATCATCAAGGTTTCCTAACTTACCTGCCGTCCATCCACCCACCATGAGCAGCGGTGTGTCCTCAGGCAGATACTGGACGCCTTTACTTATAATATAAGCGGCACTGTCCAGTTTTCCCATTTCAATATAGGCCCGCCCCATCCACTGGTAAATATCACTTGCGTGACCTTCTCCGCAACCATTTGACAGAGCCTGGCTGTAATTACGGATGACGCCCTCGAAATCTCTGTTCTGGTAATTTGTATAGGCAAAACTTATATATTTATTACATTCATTTTCACGAGCAGCATAATCAATTTTTTCTTCGACAGGTGCTTCACTTGGAGGTACGCAGGCCACTCCAAACAAGACCAGCAGGGATGCAATAACCGTTTTCTTTCTCATCTTTCTGTTATTTCCTTTTTCTTTTCATGAACCACATTTCACCGGCAGTGAAACCAAGTACCAAACTGACATACTTTTCACCGGTAAATTCCTCAAATTCACTGGATCTTTGTCCAAAAATCAGCGCTAAATCTACAGCATTTTTACTTTTAATATAATCAATTCCTATCCCCAGGGTAATGCCGAGATCATAATAGGTGCCGGCGGGTTTATTAAGCTGAATAAAGTAAACTCCTCCACGTGTGTTGAGTGTGTTCCAATAACTTAGTCTGGGGTTATTAAAAACCTTGTAATACCCGAGGTTAAGGGAATTGCTGGTGCCGGAGAGCGTCTTGAAAATGGCCGTAGATGAAGGAATGTTCTCATTTTCAATCCGGTGAAACTCCACCGTCAGGCCCTGCGTACTTCCCAACACACGGCTATAGCCGAATCCCAGCGACCGTAGGGAAAGACCACTCGTGTATTTTTCTTCGGGGGCATCTCCGATACTGCCGTACCTGTGGTTCGTTGTAACCGTCAAATGCGGCTGCATCATAGCTGAAAAAACGAATTCGTTTTTCTTCGCCCTGAAACGTCCCTCCAGAGCCAGAGTTTGACCGTGAAACCGGTGGGTACGCTGCAGCGTAGAGACATTGCTGGCAAAATTACCATAAACCACATCGCCACTTAGAGGGTCCGTGGTCACGCTATAGGTAAGCAGCGTATCGTACTGGAAGAGATTTCCGAAACTCCAGGTCCATTGTGCCCCAAGACTCAAGTTCTCACCGATTTTTGAAGCATATCCTGCGTACAACCCCGAGAGCCCGCCCACCGCGTGATAATTCGTTATTGACGTAAAATACTGATCCCCAAATTGAACATTCGGGTTGGAACCCAGTGTTTCATGAATATAAAAATCTGCCCTGGTTGCAGGTTTTAAGCCGATGGTCATTGCTTTCTGCTTGCCCACGGGGAAGATGAAAGACAAATTCCTGAAATACTGATTTTGTTGAGCCGGCAGGTCCCGGCTGTCCACGAACCCGAAGGATGTACTGACGTAAATCCGCGATAGAGGTGACATCCACAGAGAGGATAGGGCCGTCAGGCTGACGCCGTTGGCCCGGCCGGAAAAGTATTGTGAGTTACCGATTCCCGCAGCCGCCGGATCAAAACCGCGGACCCTTTCCCCCAGGCCACTCAATGCAAGAGAAGAATTCTGCCCAAGGAGTATGCCGGCCAACAGAAAAACCTGAAAATAGTATTTGATTTTCATTCAGAATACAATATTTGAAGTTTTGGACGCCGGTTCAGATCAGCAGCGTCCTGAGTATTAAAAATCAGCCGTGAAAAATTATCATCCCACCCGTCGGTTTCAAATTCAAGGCCGTTATACTGGAACGTCCCAACGACGAAATCCTGCAATAGTGCTCGCAGATCTATGACTACTGAATCGGCATCTGCCGGAATATTCAAATACGCCGAGGTGGTCAAAACAGAAGCGACCGACAGACTGTCACTGACGAAGCCCGGATCTGAAAAGTCAACCGGCTCTGTAAATCGTTTCACATAAAGACGGATATTATCTTTGATGGAAGAGGACTCCTGATCAACGAACAATTTTAATTCAGCCCGGGAAATGAGTGCATTCTCGTGAGCGGCAATGAATGCATTGAGTTCATTTAATTCCAGAACTGTTTTGAGTCTGTCCGCATAATTGATCATAAAAATATTGTTAAGATCTTCCGCTGCATATTGATGCCCCTGGTAAAGCGAAGCATCATCGATCAGTTTTTCGCTGTTCACAGCAATCAGCTTTGGATGATTTCCCACAAAGACTGTATCCTGATAGGCAAAAGGCAAATGGTTTAAGGTAAACTGAATGCCGTCTACGACCTTCGCTGATTTTGCAGATATTGTCAGTTCTATAAAGCCGTTATCAAGCTGCAGTCTCGAGATCCAGAGAGCGGCATCATAGTTTTCTGAATTAGAGGGAAGCTCAAAAGTCACCACAGGATCAGTCTCATAATCCCACTCAACTATATTTGAACCCAAACTTGTGGTGATATTATTGGAGCCGTAATAGATCTCGAGACTATCGGGTACCTGATCGGTGCCCCAATCCCACCATTGCTCGCCTTCGCCGTCATCCCAGCGCCCATCTTCATCCGTATCCGTCCAATCCAGTGTGTTATTGCCTTCCGTCCCGGTTTCGGCGGTAGCATCGTAGTCATCACCATTGGGGTCGGGATTATAGTTATCCGTGTCCGGTTCTTCATTGCAGAGGGCATCGGATCCGCAGTCCTCAAACATCTCGCCGCTGTCATAAGCACCGTTATTCTCAGTGCCGTCAGGGTTATACCCGGCTTCCTCCCAGCTCCAAAGACCGTCCAGCCCGGCATCTAAAAAAGGTTCACCTGCTTCCCAGACTCCATCACCCTCAGTACCGTTGGAATTTTCCGGAGACCAGTTATCATTTTCAGGGTCCGGATTGGTGTCAGGGTCATATCCCGGTTCCTCCGTATCGAACAATCCGTCCGTGCCGGTATCCTGAAATATTTCAGATTCAATTTCGCTGACGAGGTCAAACCTGCCGTTGCTCTCGGTGCCTTCCCCCGGGTTCCATTCACCATCTCCCTCGCCGTCATCCGCTCCGGGATAGGTTTCATCCCCTTCACAGAGGCCGTCAGCTCCGCAATCACGCCAGTTATCCTGCGCGGGGTCCACATTGTAATCATCGCCGGCCGGGTCCGGATTGGTGTCAGGATCATATCCCTCTTCTTCGGAACTCCACAGGCTGTCAATCCCCGTGTCCTCAAACAGTTCACCCGCGTCCCAGCTACCATTTCCTTCCGTACCGTCAGGAAGATAACCGGGTTCATCCACATTACAGATATTATCCGTGCCGCAGTCTGCAAACAGCTCGCCATTGTCAAAGGATAAGTTGTTTTCCGTCAATGTCGTGTCGCTGCCGTCAAAGTCATCTCCGGCAGGGTCCAGATCGGTGTTGGCCAGATGAACATTCTGGAAATAAAAATCGATGCTATGGGTCGTATCAACTGCGTTATCCGCTAACTGCAGCGAGATATTGCAGATGACGATTTCACTATCCAGCAGGCTTTCACCTATGACAGGCGTTAGTGCACCCTCCTGGACAATGGTATTCAGACTGTCGCCGAACATGAGCACCGTTCCCGGCAGCAAAGTCCCTTCTCCGCTGATCCTGGTATATACGCTTTCCAGAGGTGAACTGATACCGAGGACATCATATTTTGTCAGAGTTGAATCCACCGCCTGATAGGTATCGTATTCGATATCGAGTGCCGGTACGTTGGACGTGTATAAATAATTTGACGAATAGATCTCAACCAATCCGGCAGGATCTGTTTCCGTCAGCAAAACGGCATAATCACTTTCTGACGCGGTGCAGAAAGCCTCGATGACGGATGCCGGATCGAGCCCACCGTCAGAGGTTGCGCTAAAGGGTTCAAAGTATATGCTGATGCCATGATGCTGGGTGTGCAGCTTGAGCTCTTCTGCATCCGGCGTGTTGAGGTTCAGCTGCAGATTACCGAGAGTCAGCGTTGAATCATCGACAAAGCTGAAAACGGTTTCCTCATTCCAGTCGAATCCGGCTTCACTTAGATCAAGCCAGTACGCTTTCAGGGTGGGCAACTCATCAGGCGCAGGCGTGGAGTGTTCGCCTCCCAATTCGCCATCTTCATCCGCCCCCGCAGTCCACTGATCAAAGGGGTCCTCTGTACGGGGGAATTTCGGTAGAGTGGAATAGGTTTTCAGCTGCAGGTGTGTCGTCTTTATTTGAATACTGTCGACGGGAGTGCTGCATATCTCGGACTGGCTGAAGGTTGACGGATTCAGGCGTAAGAGTACATAACTTCGATGGTCTTCATCGATACGCCCGGCATACAACCGCTCACTCGTTGCAACGCTGATGCTGTCCTGAAAAGTATCAGCCGATATTTCACCGGTATTCCAAGCCGCCAGATTATTACCATTATCTCCCAATTCAACTGCTACAGGCTTGGATTCGCAGCGAATTGAAAACAGCAGAAGAAGGCCCCCCAGCACCAGGCTGGTTATCGGATATACTTTATAATTCATGGAGTGTTGGTATCAGTTATCCAATAAGGTGGATTTGATTGTGGCGGCGGCGGTTTTCCAATCTTCCCGCTTTGCCTCTTTGGGAATTGTAATAAGGGTGTTCTTACGATTTTGAAGCGCATTTTTAAGCTTTGAGTCCTTATTCAACCGGTTTTTCAACGTCGAGTTTTCATCATCAACAGTAAACAAATAATCAGAGTTCTCAACAGCAAATTTGAGGTTGTCTTGTACGCTATCGTCAGTGGCAGGTTCCAGGCCAACTTTCTCATAGGTCTCCCTGGAAAAATACCGGTAATCCGAATTATCACAGGACAATAAAAAGGCTGATTTTATATTCTTATAAAATTCATCCGCACGGGCATATTTTTTCAGGATTGCCGGAACCATCGATGTCTGCCAATCCGCACAAATGATAACATCGGGAACCCAGAACAAAAGTTTTAGCGCGTTGACGGCTACTTCACCAAAAAAAGTGAATTTATCATCATTATCTTTATAGATCCGGCCGTTTCGGGCTTTGTAGAGTAACTCGGGCAGCTGCTTGAAATATTCATCGTACTGCATAAAGTAGACCTGTACTCTGGATTCCGGGATAAAGGCGGATTTTAAATTGACCAGTTTCGTTTCCCCGCCAAAGGTCACAGGGATTTCCCGAAGGCGAATGACTTCCCTGATGACATATTTTCGTTCACTGATGAAACCGTATTTCGGCTGGACTATGCGGATATCGATTTCAGGATCTTCGTTATAAATTGTCGAAACCTTGCGCGTCAATGTGCTGATGAGATTTGTCCCGCAAAAAGGCGCTGTTTCAGAAGTAAGATAGTAAATTTTAAGGGGCATAATAATCCTGGAAATTAATTTTGATCTAAGTAAGACTTCGAGCGGGAATACAATTCGCTGTTAGGATATTTGGTGATGTGGGTCAAAAAGGTGGCTTTAGCCTGCTTAGTGTCACCGATATTCAGATAGCATAAGCCTATTTTAAACAAAGCGTGATCCGCCTTATTCGAATCCTTAAAATCCATCACTTTTTGGAATTCTTCCAGAGCCTGACGATAATTCTTCCGGGCATAATAAATCTCACCGATCCAGTATTGACTATTATCTGCCAGGTCATGGAGAGGATTAATTTGAATTAACTCATGGAAAGCTTTTTCGGCAACGGCATACTCTCCATTCTGATAGGAGGCCAATGCTGAAATGTATTTTGTCCGGTATTCCTCGTCCGTCAATGCGGGCAGATTGGTTTCGCCGCTGCGCAGGTAACCCTGTGAAATCTTTGCCGTATTTTTTTCCAGTAACTC
The DNA here is from genome assembly GCA_013152375.1 of FCB group bacterium. Lineage (GTDB taxonomy): Bacteria > Fidelibacterota > Marinisomatia > SCGC-AAA003-L08 > JACNLC01 > JAADGM01. Next base: position 30,741 of record JAADGM010000148.1, read on the forward strand.
AATACGGGTCATCAAATTTTCAAGCTCATTCTGCATTTCAAAACTGATGCTGTCGGAGAAAGTAGTTCGGTCCTCAACGATTTTGAGACGATTTTCCATCCTAAGGGCTTCTTCGGCCTGAACCGTTTCCAGAGTCTTTACCTTCTGGTCCAATTCAGCAATTTTATCTGAAGCACCAGGATCTGGGTTGACAGCCTGACCGGCACAGTTGAAAACTGCAAAGACAAGAATTAAAACTGGAGTAATTTTTAAAAAGGGAAGAAGTTGTTTTTTTATTCTAAGCCCTGATTTCCCAATTAACCACATGGGTAAATTTACAGGAATAAAACCATAGGGAGCAATGCACCAGAATACCGGAACTGGCCGCCTTTTCCCGATCAGGAATCATCACTGGCACCTTAACGCCCCCTGTAAACCCGGGTTTTTTACTTTAACAGGTGCACTGTAAATAACAAGTTACATCAGATATCGTTTGAGATTATATTGTTGGCCATGGCAACAGCAGCGATAGAGGTCAGCAGGAATGAGCCGCCATAACTGATAAAGGGTGCCGGGAGACCTGTGACCGGCAGCCAACCGACAGTCATTCCCATGTTTATCGACATATGAACGAAAAGCATCGAAATGATGCCAACCAGTGTCAGGCTTGAAAAATGGTTGTGTACAAACCGGGCATAGGTTACAACCCAGTAAACCAATCCGAAAAAAGCTATGAGCACCACTATGATGCCAATGAACCCCAGTTCTTCACTCAAGACCGAAATGATAAAATCAGTGTCACGGACCGGCAGAAAGCGCAAATGGGTTTGAGTACCCTGCCCGAGTCCTTTTCCTAAGAACCCTCCGGACCCAATAGCCGTGATGGATTGTATTATCTGATACCCGGCTCCTCTCGGGTCCATCATGGGATCCAGAAATGTGAGAATTCTCTGCTTCTGATGCGGATAGAGATGATTCCAGATAAAGGTTGACAGAGTACCTGAGGCAATATTCACCAATACCGTCACAACCCCTACCCAGAGCTTGGGTTGATTGTAAATCAGGATCAGTATTACCAGGCCAATCCAGAGATAAAAAGCGATCAGATTGAAGGCAGCCAGAATGCTGATGAAGGGAGAGAGCAGCAAAAATAGGTAATAAGGATGAACTCCCGCCCAGAATAACATGGGAACGGTGATGGCTATGTAAATGATCGCCGTGCCAAGGTCGGGCTGCTTAAATACGATCAACGCCGGTATGGCAGACAGACAGAACGCCAGCAATATGGTATGAACCGGATGGGACTGATCCCTGCGATCCGACAAAAACTTTGCCAGTGTAAAAATCAATATCATCTTCCCCAACTCAGAGGGCTGAAACCTGATGGGTCCTAAAAACAGCCAACGATGCGACCCGGAGATTGCCGGCATGGCATAGGTCATGACCAATGCCAGGATCATAAAACCGTAAAGGATATAAGCATACTCATAAAAAACCTGGACCCGGATATACTGAATCAGGAAAAATGCAAATATCCCCAATCCGATCCAAATGATCTGTTTATATAAAGTGGAATCGAAAAAAGGAACCTGGCTGCTCGTGCTTTTCAGGATCATCAGCCCCATAATCAGCAGTACAACCACAGGAAAGATCACTTTTGTCTGCAGACGGATACTGTTGGAAGTTGAGATAATTTTATTCTGCATTATCCGCTCGTCAGATACAGATCTGAAAATAACTGAAACATTTCTTTGGCCATGGGTGCTGCAACATGTGACCCTTTACCGCCGTTTTCAACAATTATGGCAATGGTCATCATACGGCCGTCGGGCAGTGTGACATAACCTCCATACCACGAATGCGGCTCTCCGTGGGGATTTTCTGAAGTACCGGTTTTCCCCCGAACTACGGCAGGTCCGGGAATCCTGGAAGACTTGCCCGTACCGTGTTCTCCGTTAACCACCTCCCACATCGCCTGTTGAATGAAATCCCAGGTTGAGGGTTTCAGGTCAAGCCGAAAGGGCGTTAACATGATATCTTTCGACAGATGGGGTTTGCAGGTACGGCCTTTTTGTGCGATCAGATTGATCATCTGGGCAACCTGTACCGGCGTGGCCAGCACATCACCCTGACCGATGACAAAACTCAAGAGATTCCCCTTCGCCCAACCCCGGCTGGTATACTTATTATTCATGTATTTTTTAGTGGGCACGACACCCCTGGATTCATAGGGCAGATCAATTCCGGTGCGCGAACCAAAACCGAATGCCCGTGCCATTGAAGCCCACTGTTCCAGAGACATTTGCTGAATCAAATGATAAAAATAGACATTGCAGGAATACTTGATTGCCGTTTTCAGATTTACAAGTCCGTGTCCCCCCTCGTTCCAGCAATGATAGGTGCGGTTACCGTAAACATAAGAACCTGTACAATTTACGGTCCACGTGGGGCTGACTGACTTATATTTGAGGGCGGCGGCGGCAGCTACGAGCTTCATGACCGATCCCGGGGGGTAGGTTCCGTTGATCACCCGGTTCAGCAGCGGGCGATTGGGATCTGTGTTCCATTTGTTCCATAAATCGTAGGGAATGGGACCCACGAATGAATCCAGATCATAATCCGGTGAACTCACATAGGCCAATACATCTCCGTTTACGGGGTCCATGGCGATGAGGGCACCCCGGCGACCTGCTAACAGGCGTTCCCCCTTTAACTGCAGTCTGGCATCGATACAAAGATCCAGGCGGCTGCCTGGAACTGGGGGATAATAATTCTCCTGCTGCAAAACACCCAGATCCCTGCCGAGAATATCCACGGTATGCAATTCTACGCCATCCCGCCCGCGGAGATAGGCTTCGTAGCTCATCTCCAGGCCGGCCGCCCCGTAGATGTCGTCGGGTCGATAGTTCAAGGTCGTATCTGAGTGCTGGATGATCTCTTCCGTGATATTGCGCAGATACCCCAATGAGTGCGTCAATTTGCAGGAATCAGGATAAACCCGCGCCGGCAGCTGTGAAAAGATGAGACCCGGCAACTCCAGTCTATACTCCTCCAGTCTGGCCATAACTTCAAAACCGATATGCCTTTGGATCAACAAAGGCCTGAAACGGGAAATCCCCCGCTTACCCTGCCGGATTTTCTCCCGCAGTTCCGTCTCCTCCAGGCCTGTGACATCTGCCAGAAGCCCATAGTTAAAGACCTCTGTCACATCCACCGGAATGACCTTCATATCATAAATAGGGGAGTTGTCCACCAGAGATACTCCGTTTCGATCGTATATGATTCCCCGCTGAGCCGGGACGCTGATCCTCCGTACTGCATTGGATTGTGCTTTACTCCAGTATTTGTGATAATCCACCACCTGCAGCTCAAAAAAGCGATACCCCAGCAACAAGAGAATAAATCCCGCAACCCAGATCAGGAGGGAAGATTTATGACGAATATTTTGTTTATAGACTGTCAATTTTGCCGGAGATAAAAATCAAAGAAAAACCTGTCAGAAACCAGTACGAGAACCAAAGTGAGGAAGGAGTGGAAGAAGACCAGTTGCGCCCCCAGGGCCAGCGTGGCATTGGTTCCGTTCAGTATGACGTAATAGAAAATCGAAAAGTGCAGCAGGTAACACAAAAAAAGAAACGCTAACTTTATGGGAAGGGTCCAGATGGTTCGGTACTGATGAAAAGTCCCCAACGTATAACCCGATATGGATTTAACAAAAGCATAGATGCCAAGAAGTGCGGCCTGGGTTGTGAAATCCATGATCAGCCCGATGATAAAGCCGGTCAGTGTTCCGGCCAGTCGATCATGGTGAACGGCAATATAAGTGAGAAAAATCAGAAAGAGATCCGGTTTATAGCTGTAATTGCCGAAATAAAATCCGGGCAGAAGAGTTTGGATCAGGAACAGAACGAGAAAAACCAGGCTGTATCTTACCAGCATCATCGAATACTCATTCGGATTCGTAGTGGTTCTCCCGGGTTTACGCTGCAAACCTGTTTGCGGCACGAACGTATGCCTGTTATCTGCCGGAGCATCGATTCCCTACTTTTTAATCACAAAAACGAAGTCGAAATTGTGAATATCCGCCAGCAATTCCACGCTGATATCCTGAAATGCTTTATTTTCATCCTGCCGTGTGGAGACGATGCGGGCAACAGGAATGTCCGCGGGGTAAATATCAGATATTCCCGACGTATAAACGATGGCACCGGTTTTAAGGGCCAGAGTCTTGCGGATACCGTCTATTTTTCCCAGTAATCCCTGATCGAATGAGAATATCCCCAGCTCGCGGGAATCACCCACCCGAACAGATATCTTGTAATTCTTATCCGTTATCATCTGAACTTCGGAAGCTTTTTCCCCTACACTGATGATCTTGCCGATGATCCCGTGAACATCCATCACACCCATATCGGCATGCAGGCCGGAATTCTTCCCCACATCGATCATGAGGGTGTGTACAGAAGCCATCAGATTCTGATTAATGATACGGGCCGGCAGCAGGTCCAGGCGGGATTCTTTCGCAAATTTCAGCATTTGTCGGAGTTTTTCATTTTCCGTGCGGTATTGCATCAGTTTTGCATTCAGCAGCGTCAGCTGCACAACGGTTTCCTGGAGTGTCCGGTTTTCTTCTTTGACCGAAAGAATATTCCGGTACCAGCGCTGAGGTGCAAATATGATATTTGTGATACCTGCAAGATCGGCCTGAACGGCTCTGACAGCAGGTGCTGAATTGGTGAAAAAAATGAACAGAGAGGTCACTGTAGTGATTACCAGCGCAAGTACCTCTCTGTAGAGATATGCCAGCCGGATCAGGGACATGCTATTTCAGAATTTCCCTGTATTTCTTCAGATTTTCAAGAGCAATTCCCGTCCCTTTCACCACCGAAAAGAGCGCATCCTCCGCCACATGCACCGGTAATCCTGTTTTGTTGCGTACGTGCTGGTCCAAGCCCCTCAACATGGCCCCGCCACCAGTGAGAATGATCCCGTATTCGATAATATCGGCGGATAACTCGGGGGGTGTGCGCTCCAAAGCCCGCTTAATGGCGGACTGGATCTGGAAAATGGTATCGGCCAGAGATTGTCTTATCTCATCCGAACTCACTTCGATAGTCTTGGGAATACCTGAGACTAGATGCCGTCCTTTCACGTGAATTTTAGTACTGTTCCCCCGAACTGCTGAGCCCACGTTGCATTTGATGGCTTCGGCGGTTTTCTGTCCGATTTCCAGCTTATGTTCATTTTTAAACCAGCTGATGATGGCAGAATCCTGTTCATCCCCGGCGATACGAATGGCCTCTATCTCTACGATGCCGTTCAGGGAAATCACTGCAATTTCGGTGGTCCCTCCACCAATATCCACGATCATATTCCCCTTAGGCTCACTGATGTCAATGCCGATACCGATGGCTGCCGCCATGGGTTCTTCGATGAGGTGTACCTCACTGGCGTTGGCCCGCTCGGCTGATTCCCGCACGGCCCTACGCTCCACATCCGTTACTCCTGAAGGGATACAGATCACAATTCGGGGACGGGCAATCCGGCTAATGTGCATTTTACGGATGAACCCCTGGATCATTGCATCGGTGGCCTTAAAGTCCGCAATCACCCCGTCTTTCAGCGGGCGGATGGTCCTGATATCCTTGTGGGTCTTCCCTACCATTGCGCTGGCTTCTTTACCTACCGCAATGACTTTCCCGTCAATCACACTCTGTGAGATCACCGAGGGCTCATTGATAATGATCCCCTGCCCCTTCACCCAGATGAGGGTGTTGGCAGTACCGAGATCGATGGCGATATCGCCGGATACAAGATTTGAAATTGATGAAAATTTTCCCATTTTTTGATACCTGTTTAATGATAAAAGTGTCGAACATTTGTAAAAACCATAGCCAGTTCGAGGTCGTCGGCTTTGCGGATGACCTCGCGGTCTCTGATAGAACCTCCCGGCTGAATAACCGCCGTAACCCCTGCTTTTGCAGCAACTTCAATGCCGTCAGGAAACGGAAAAAATGCATCCGAGGCCATTGCAGCCCCGGTTATTTTCAGTCCGGCTGAATGGGCTTTTCGCATTGCCAGAAGCACCGAATCCACGCGGGACATCTGACCGGCACCCACACCGAGGAGTTGCTTTGGATCCGTAAATACAATGGCGTTTGATTTGACATACCTTACCAGCTTCCAACCCAGCCTTAAGGCGTCAGATTCATCAGCCGTAGGACCGCGTTTCGTAACGACTTTCAGATGGTTCAATTCACCCTGGTCGCCATCCTTTTCCTGATACAGCAAACCGCCGGCAACGGATTTATAGGTTACTTTGCCCGATATTCCGTTTTGATTTACGGTTACAATTCTCAAATTCTTCTTACTGCTGAAGATGGACAGCGCCTCCTTGGAATAGTCCGGTGCGATGATGCATTCGAGGAAGGACTTGATCAATTCCCGAGCGGTTTCTCCGTCAACCTGCCGGTTAAAGCCCACTATACCCCCGAAATAGCTTACCGGATCCGTCGTAATCGCCCTGCGATAGGCTTTTATTGGTGAAGCCCCAAACCCGAACCCACAGGGATTTGCATGTTTCACGATGCAGCAGGCAATTCTTTTAAACTCACGGGCGATATTGACTGCCGATTCCATATCCGCATAATTATTGTACGAAAGCGCCTTCCCCTGATGCTGTTTCCAGGGCAAATCGGTACCTTTCGGCAGGTAAAAAGCAGCCTTCTGATGGGGATTCTCGCCATAACGCAATTCTGCAGAGCGTACAAAATCGAGTTTCAAGTCGACAACAGGTTCCTGCGGGGTTTTCCCGAGATAATCCCTGATGGCGGCATCGTAGCCGGCAGTCATCCGAAAAACTTCGGCGGCATAATGCCGGCGGGACTCAAGGGGAATATCTCCACCGCTCCGTTGGAACTGCTCCATAAAATCTACATACTGGGACGGATGACTGAGGGCAACTACACAGTGATAATTCTTCGCCGCCGCCCGGAGCATGGAAGGCCCGCCGATGTCAATATACTCTATGGCATCCCTGAGCTCGAGGGCTTTCTCGACCGCCTCGGTGCCAAAAGGATAACAATTCACGACTACAAGATCGATGGGGGCTCCGCCAAGTCCGGAGAGCTCTTTCAAATGGTCCGGGTTGTTTCTGTCGGCGAGAATCCCCCCGAAAATACGGGGGTCCAGCGTTTTTACCCGGCCATCCATTACGGCACCCGTACCGGTGAGTTTTTCAACCGGTGTTACCGTCAGTCCTGCGTCAGTGAGAACTTTTGCGGTACCGCCTGTAGAAACTAATTCAACACCCTTGTCGGCCAAAAATCCGCCGAGTTCCACCAGTCCGTCTTTAAACCATACGCTCAATAAAGCTCTTTTAATCACAGATCAGTTCCTGATAAAAGGTATATTATTTTTCCAGAATATCCGTTCCTCGCAGAAGGCTTTAACGGCCTCGGGGTATAGACGATGCTCCACTTTGAGGACTCTTTTTGCCAGACTCTCAGCGGTATCCTCTGCCAATACGGGAACCGCAATCTGGGCCAGAATGGGACCATGATCGTAAATCTCATCCACAAAATGTACGGTGGGTCCCGAAAGCTTCGCGCCAGAAGCAATTACGGCCTCGTGTACCCGCCTGCCGTAAAATCCCCGGCCGCCAAAACGGGGCAGCAGGGCGGGATGAATATTCAAAATCCGGTTTTTGTAGGCCTGCACCACTGAGTCTGGTATCATTTTCATGAATCCGGCCAGGACCACGAGGTCGGCCGGCAGGGCAGCGAGAATATGAGTCAAGACCTGCCCGGGTGAAGCAGTGCCCGGATTGTGCCTGAAATTTATTATCTCAGCTTTGATCCGGTTTTCCCTGGCATAGGTTACGGCCCTGCAATCCGGATTGTCACTCACCAGCAGACCGATCCTCCCGGGAATATCCCCTTCGGTCACAGCCTGATGAATTGCCCTGAAATTAGAACCGTTACCCGAGGCAAAAACAGCGATATTTTTCAGGGATATTCCTGTCATCAGGATAATTTTTCTTCAATTTGACGGTAAATTTCCTGCAGCTTTTTTTCATCATGAAAAATATCAAAATCATCGGTTTCCACAGTGAGTACCGGGATATCCTCCAACCTCTTCATCCATTGTTCATACAAGATGCTCAGACGATAGAGGTACTCGGGATCTATGCCCTTTTCAAATTCACGGCTGCGCTTCTTGATGCGTATGATCAGTGTATCAATATTGGCCCTTAGGTAGATAATCAGGTCGGGTTTGCGCAAAAAAGAAGTCATATTCATGAACAGATTGCGGTAGGTGGACCAATCCCGTTTGGACATGAAGTGCATGTCGCTCAGGTTGCGGGCAAAGATCTCCACATCTTCGTAAATGGTTCTGTCCTGGATCACGCCACCTTCCGTGTTGGCCATGTCCATGTGAGTCCTGAACCGGTGCTGCAGAAAATAGATCTGCAGATTGAAGCTCCAGCGGCTCATGTCATCGTAAAAATCACTCAAATAGGGGTTGTCTACAACTGATTCAAAAAAGGTTTTCCAGCCGTAATGCCCGGCAAGGGTTTTAGTGAAGGTGGTCTTTCCCACGCCGATATTACCTGCAATTCCGATGAAGGGCGCTGACATCATTGAACCATTTCTCCCTTCAGAATATCCTCCACTCTCCCGGTCAGTTTTACTTCGGCAAGGGTATTGCACAGATCCCCCCTTCCGGGAACCTGCACCTGAATGTAATTATCTGTGAAACCGGTTAGCAATCCGTGGCTGCCGGATTCAAAAAGCACGGTTCTGGTTTGGCCGACAGCCCGGTCGTAAAAAGCCTGTTTTTTCAGAACAGACAGCTCGTGCAGTTTACGGCTGCGCCGCTCCCGTTCGGCGGTGCTAACGGCCCCGGTGAGCGCCAGAGCGGACGTACCCGGACGTTCCGAATAGGTGAAAACATGCAGCGCTGAAATCTCCAATCCTTTGATAAAATCTACGGTTTCATGAAAATCTTCATCTGTTTCACCCGGGAACCCCACGATCACATCCGCGGCAATGAAGGCGTCCGGCAGCAGTCTGCGAATTTTGTTTACACGTCGGGCATAAAGATCCCTGGGATAACGCCGTTTCATGAGCCGCAGTATCCTGTCTGAACCGGACTGAAGCGGCAGGTGGAAATGGGGACAGAATTTCGGTGATGACGTCATCAGTTCGAGGATCTCATCCGTGAGAAGGTTAGGCTCTATGGAGGAGAGACGCAGGCGATTCAGTCCTTCCACCGATTCCAGAGACCGTAACAAATCCACCAAAGATTCGCCGGTACTTTTTCCGAAATCTCCGATGTTCACACCTGTCAGGACGATCTCATTCGAACCCTGTCCTATGATGACCTGAGCTGCTGCCACCACTTCGGCGATGGAGCCGTTCCGGCTTTGTCCCCTGGCCATGGGAATTGTGCAGTAGGAACAATTGTAGTCACAACCATCCTGAATTTTCAGGAAAGAGCGGGTGCGCGTCCCCACTGACCAGGAAGCATGGTAATCGAGGTGATCCTGTCCCGAACTCGTAAGAATTACCGGGGCACCGTTTTTAGGGTGTTCAGCCAGGCGGCTGATGAGATCGAATTTATCCGCCGACCCCAGCACCAGATCCACACCGGGAATTGCGGCTATCTCCTCTGCCCTCAGTTCGGCATAACAGCCTACAACCGCCACATACGCCCCGGGGGCGCGCTTGCGTACCTGCCGGATGAGTTTGCGGCATTTTCGTTCGGCATTGCCGGTAACTGTGCAGGTGTTCAGTACATAGACATCGGCTGGATCCGAAAAAGTCACGATTTCATAATTTTTCTGCTTGAAATCCCTGGCAATCGTGGAGGTTTCGGCATAATTCAGCTTGCAGCCGAGGGTATGAAAGGCGATCCTTTTAAGGTCTTGCTTCATTCAGACCTGATGGCAGGCAGTGAAGTGATTTTCGGACTTTTCAACGAGACCCGGCTGCTCCACACGGCATTGCTCGATGAAGTCTCCGTTGGCATTGGCCAGGGGACAGCGGGGATGAAACGTGCAGCCTGAAGGCGGATTTGCCGGGCTGGGCACATCTCCCGTGAGGATGATGCGCCGGGATTTGTTGTCCGGATCTGCAACGGGGACGGCTGACAGCAGTGCATTAGAATAGGGATGCTGTGTCGTATGATAAAGCTCCGCAGCCTCGGCAATCTCGGCGATTTTACCCAGGTACATCACCGCCACCCGATCGGAAATATATTCAACCACCGACAGATCGTGAGCAATGAAAAGATAGGTCAGTCCGTAGGACTTCTGCAGGTCTTTAAGCAGATTGATGATCTGGGCCTGGATAGAGACATCCAGCGCAGAGACGGGCTCATCCAGAATGATCAGTTTGGGTCTTACAGAGAGTGCCCTGGCAATCCCGATACGCTGGCGCTGACCGCCGGAAAACTCATGGGGATATCGCTTGGCATGCAGCCGGGGTAAACCCACGATGTCCAGCAACCGGTAAATCTCAGTGGTTATTTCCTGCTTTGGGACAATCCGGTGAACCCTGAGTGCTTCCGCCAGCATATTCTCGACTGTCATGCGGGGATTTAATGAGCTGTAGGGGTCCTGGAAAATAATCTGCATACCTCTGCGGAGCGGCCGCAGTTCTCTGGTGGAAAGCCCAACCAGCTCGCGTCCCTCAAATTTAACAGAGCCCGCCGTGGGCTGAAGCAGTTGAAGGATCAAGCGCCCGGTAGTGGTCTTTCCGCAGCCGGATTCGCCGACGAGCCCCAGAGTTTCTCCCCGGAACAGTTTGAACGAAACGTCATCCACGGCTTTGACATAGCCCTGTATGCGGGAGAAAAATCCCCTGCGAATGGGGAAATATTTTTTCAGTCCGGTGACCTCGACGAGGACTTCTCTTGGGTGGTTTTGATCAGAGTTCAATATGTTAAATCCATCTTTTTTTCAGACGGAAAATTTAGCTTTCTAAAGGGCGATTTTTCAACAGGATTCGCTGTGAATGACCGACTCTTTTACCAAAATTGTCAGGATTGAACCCTGATTCTGCAAATGCCGGCTCAATCTGCGGAGCCAGAACTTCCCGGGATGAGATTACCTTGATCTGTTGAGTTTGACAACTGCAGGGTAAACGGTGTTTGCCGGACCTGGACTGCTGACGCAGATAAGCAACGCTGGTTTCGTGCGTGGAAAAGCAGACTATGTATCTCATATATGCAGGGGACAGTTGACACTTGACAGTCAGCCGGCTCTTAAAAAGACTGCCGTAAAAGCTTCTCCTCAATTCAGGCTGCATCGGACACCCATTCCCCCCGGCGCTCTTCGCAACAGTCTCTCCCACAGAAACTTTTTCTTGCACCGTTTACCCAAGCTGTGATAGATTTGAACAAATGTTAATCGACTATGAACATATGTTCTGCTCTCATAATGCTGCCTGATCTGCAGAAAGAGGATCCGTCTCAGATGCTTTACGAAGCGGCCAGACTTTATTACGAGCATAATTTCAGTCAGCAGCAGATTGCCGAAAAACTAGGTGTTTCCCGACCCGGGGTCTCACGGCTCCTGCAAAAGGCCCGCTCAAGGGGGATCGTCAGAATAGAGATTATCGATCCTGCCAACCGGGGAACCGCCCTGGAGCATGAATTACAAAACCGGTTTAATCTGAAAGCGGTAACCGTGGTGCCCTATGAATCCGAAAATGACGATGCCGTCAAGTCGAGACTGGCCCGGGCGGCGGCAAAATTTCTGGAGCAGATCATCACAGACGGCACTATCCTTGGGGTGTCATGGGGAACCACCCTGCAGGCTGTCTCCCTGGCGTTGTCTAAAAAGAAACTAAGGAATATGGCCGTGGTACAGCTTAACGGCGGTATCTCCCGGGCAGAATATGATACACACGCCAGCGAAATCGTTCGCCGATTGGGTGAACGGTTTGGAGCTGTCCCCTATTTGCTGCCCTTGCCCGCCGTGGTAGATCGGGCAGAACTCAAACAAAATATTACTTCGGATAAAAACATCGCCCGGACCCTGGACCTGGGAGAACAGGCCACGGTCGCACTCTATACCGTGGGCTCTTTCGGACATCAATCTGCCCTGGTAAAGGCAGACTATTTTGAACCTGTGGAAGTGGAACACCTCCTGGATGAAGGTGCCGTGGGCGATATCTGCTCCAGGATCATCAGCCGGGACGGCTCCATCTCATCCCCGGAACTGGATGAGCGGACCATAGGTATTTCCCTGGGTGCGCTGCAAGAGAAACCCTGGTCCGTTGCTGTAGCCGGAGGGCGGCAAAAAATTGCACCCGTTCGGGCAGCCCTGGAGGGGAGCTACTGTAATGTGCTCATCACCGATGAGATCACGGCAACGGAATTGTTAGAGCAATAGCGCCGGTATGGGATCACACAATATGCCAGATTCACCTCATCATCAATTATCAATTGCCCTGGGGGCCGACCACGGGGGTTTTGCTCTTAAGGAAACCCTGCTGGCTCATCTGTCCGGCAAAGGCTATACGGTAAAAGATTGCGGTACTTTCAGCAGCCGGCCCGTAGATTATCCTGAATTTGCCCGCATCGTGGCGGAAAAAGTTTCCACCGGAGAAGTCGATTTCGGCATTGTCGTTGATGGCGCCGGGATCGGCTCGGCTATGACGGCCAATAAAATTGACGGCGTCCGGGCCGCCCAGTGCTACGACCTCTCCACCGCCAGAAATGCCCGGGAACATAATAATGCCAATGTTCTGACCCTGGGAGCAGGCCTTACGGGTACGGCACTTGCCAAACAAATAGCTGAGATATTCCTCACTACAGCCTGCACGGAGGAGCGACATCTGCGCCGCGTGCAAATGATCAACGACCTGGACCGGTCCGGCAGGGAACACTTCCGGGACAGAACAGAAAAACAACCTGAAAAGGAGGAAGACGTGCAGTCCATCACACAGGATGATATGACCAGAATTGCCGAAAGAGTCAGTGAACTGCTCACATCTACCGGGATACTGCCGGGGGACATTACCGGGGCAGCCTGCGACTCCGAAATGGTTTGCAGCTGTGGTGTCCACCTGGAAAAAGATCCGGCCACCCTGCGTCACTTCATGCAGATGGGGGTCAACCGTTTTGGATATCACGACGGCACCGGCGGAGACTGCGTCCCGGAGGACATCGCCCGCTGTATTGACCACACCTTTCTTAAACCCACCGCCACAACGGCCGACATCAAACGGATCTGCCAGGAAGCCCGGGAGTTTCAGTTTGCCTCGGTGTGCGTATCTCCCAGTTACGTCAGACTCGCTGCCCGGGAGCTTGCCGGAACGGCTGTGAATGTCTGTACGGTGGTGGGATTCCCCTCGGGCGCACATGCACCGGAGATCAAAGCCCTGGAAGCCCGTCAGGCCATTCGTGAGGGCGCCAAAGAAATAGATATGGTGATCAACATCGGGGCTTTGAAAAGCGGTGATGACGATCTGGTTTACCGGGACATCCGCGGTGTGAGTGAAGCCTGCAGCGACGGCAGCGCTATCTCAAAGGTCATCATCGAAACAGCCTATCTCACTGACGAGGAAAAAGTCCGGGCCTGCAAACTGGCTGTCAGGGCACGAGCCAATTATGTCAAAACTTCCACCGGTTTCGGACCCCACGGGGCAACGGTGGAGGATGTGGAGCTCATGAGTAAAATAGTTCAGCCGATGGGTTTGGGAGTCAAAGCCGCCGGCGGGATCTCATCCTACGACGATGCCCGCAAAATGATCGCCGCGGGGGCTACTCGGCTGGGGGCCAGTGCAGGGATACGGATCATGAGTGAATCACGGTCAATAACATTTTCAAATTAATTCAGTAATCAAATCGCGAAGGAGATAAAGTGGTAGATCTGAGAGCTTATGTATTTTTAGACAATCTGCAGCCCCAATACGCAGCTTTTCTGGGCACCGTGGCCAAGGGCTTTTTGCCCATCACCGGGATGGCCTCATTGTATATTGAGATATCGCCGGGTATTGAGATCAACCGCATCACGGATATCGCCTTAAAATCGACGAATGTGACACCCGGGATGCAAATCGTCGAGCGGCTCTACGGCATGCTGGAAATTCACTCCGAATCCCAGGCCGACGTACGTCAGGCGGGACAGTCTATTTTAGCGGCTCTCGAGCTTACCGAGGGGGACCGCTGGAAACCAAAGATCTTCTCGAAACAGGTAATCCGCCGGATCGATGACCATCAAACCCAGCTCATCAACCGCATGCGCCACGGCAACATGATCGTCCCGGGAGAAACCCTCTTCGTCATGGAGGTCCAGCCGGCAGCCTATGCTGCCCTGGCCGCCAACGAGGCGGAAAAAGCGGCTGAGATCAATATTCTCGAGGTCAGATCCTTCGGGTCTTTCGGCCGGATCTACCTTGGCGGTAAAGAGCGGGATATCGATGTGGGCTGGCGTGCCGCCGTCCGGGCCATCGAAGAGGTGACCGGGAAAGAACATCAAAGTTGAGAGCATGGCTTTCAACTATATAATCGACGGATTTAAGAAATTGAAGAATACACTTAATAAAAGAGAATAAGGAGGTAACAACATGGCTGAAGCATTAGGAATGCTGGAGACCAGAGGATATCCTGCAGTGGTTGAAGCTGCGGATGCAATGGTGAAGGCCGCAAAAGTTGAATTGGTATCGTACGAAAAAACAGGCGGCGGCTATGTCACGGTGTGTATCCGTGGTGATGTCGCGGCCGTCAAAGCAGCCTGCGAGGCCGGTAAAGCCGGCGCCGCCAGAGTGGGTGAGATCGTGGCAGTACATATTATCGCCCGTCCCCATCCCAATGTGGATGCAGTCCTTCCCCTGGGCAGAACCACACAGGGCAAGGCTGAAATGAAGGGCACAAAGTAGTCCGGAGGGAAAATGAATCTCGCAAAAGTCGTGGGGACTGTGGTCGCCACACAAAAAGAAGCAAGTCTCGAGGGTCTGAAATTCCTGATCCTGCAGAAGCTTGACCACACCGGAAAACCGGCCGGAGGCAGTCTCGTGGCCGTGGACGCGGTGGATGCCGGTGTCGGTGAAATTGTGCTGTTTGCCACCGGCAGTTCCGGCCGTCAGACCGTGAGAACCGACAAACGACCCTGCGATGCGGTGGTGATGGCCATCGTGGACAGCTGGGAAGTCGCCGGTGAGGTAAAGTATAAAAAAGGAGTTGACGATTAATCACCTTGTAAAGGTAAACCCGGCCGCCGCCCTGTATGCAGCCGGGGTTAATCATTAATCTGATGGGAGAGAAACGGTGTCACAGTTAACGACAGAACAGGTAGAATCCATTGCCGCAAAAGTAGCCGGTCTCATACGGTCCGGTGGTCAAAATCCGGCATCTGCTGTCAGCCGAATGTCCGTCTCCGAAGCTGTAGAATCAGGCGGCGCGGGAGTTTTCGGCGGTATCGATCCGGCGGTCCGGGCGGCCCGAAAAGCGCACACGGAATTTATGGATCAGACGCTGGAGCGCAGGTATGAGATCATCGCAAAGATCCGTGAAAAAATGCTGGAACATGCCGAAGACCTGGCCCGCAGGGCGCATGACGAAACAGGACTCGGCCGCGTCGGGGACAAAGTCATGAAAAACCGACTGGTGACCGAAAAGACACCGGGGCCTGAAGTGCTCACACCCGCTGCAAATTCCGGCGATCGGGGACTGACGCTGATGGAGGCAGCCCCGTTTGGCGTCATTGGCTCCATCACACCGGTCACGAATCCCACTTCCACCATTATCTGCAATACTATAGGAATGCTGTCAGCCGGGAATGCCGTCGTTTTCAATGTGCATCCTTCCGCCCGAAAGGTGAGCATTTATACGATTGAACTGCTCAATCAGGCCATCTTGGAGGCCGGCGGTCCGGTGAACCTGGTAACCACGGTCAGCAAACCCACCATTGAAAGCGCACAGGAACTGATGACCCATCCGGGTGTCAACCTGCTGGTAGTGACGGGAGGCTCCGGTGTGGTGAAAGCTGCCATGCGGAGCGGTAAGCGGGCCATCTGTGCCGGTCCGGGCAATCCGCCGGTAGTCGTGGATGAAAGTGCCGATATCGAGAATGCCGCCCGCCATATTGTGGAGGGCGCTTCGCTGGACAATAACATCATCTGTGTGCTCGAAAAAGAGATCTTTGTGGTGGAGTCCGTAGCCGATCAGCTAATCGCAGCCTTCCAGCGGCACGACGCCGTGGTTCTGCAGCCCCACGAAATCGCCCAACTGGACAAAGTGATCTTTACAAAAACCAACGGTCTGCGGAAACCCGGTGTGATCAATAAAAATCTCATCGGCCAGAGTGTTCAGACCATTCTTGACAAAATCCACAAGACCGTCGATGACGGCGTCCGGCTGGCGATCGCCCCCGTTGAGGCGGGTCACCCGCTGGTGTGGACGGAGCAGATGCTGCCGGTGATCCCGTTGGTGCGGATGCCCACAGCCGATCAGGCGATTGATATTGCAAAAGAGGCGGAACACGGTTTCCGGCACACGGCCATCATGCACTCTAAAAACCTGGACAACTTAAGCCGTATGGCCCGGGTCATGGACTGCAGCATTTTCGTGAAAAACGGTCCCTCCGTCGCCGGTCTGGGTTATGGCGGTGAGGGCTACTGTTCCTTTACAATCGCCAGTCCTACCGGTGAAGGCCTGACCGGTCCGAGAGCATTTACCCGCGAGCGACGCTGTGTGCTGGTGGATCATTTCAGGATCGTCTGATGAAATATCCTGCCATTGCCCTGCTTGAGTTTGCCCACATTCCCGCCGGGATCTATGCCGGCGATGCCATGGTGAAAAAAGCACCAGTCACTGTCTTGAGATCCGGCACCGTTCACAACGGCAAATATATCGTCATGGTGGGCGGCAGCGTCGCCTCTGTGGAAGAATCTTACAATGAGGGTCTGGCCTGCGGCAAAGGCTTTGTCCTTGACAAGCTGTTTCTGCCCGATGTTCACCCTCAGGTACATGCAGCGATCCTGGGGACCCGTCAAACGGTGGAGAAGGAATCTCTGGCAATCATTGAAACCGAAACGCTGTCGGCTGCGGTTAAAGCTGCGGATAGGTCATTGAAGGGAACGGCTGTCCGTCTCGTGGAACTCCGTCTCGCTGATGATATCGGCGGCAAAGGCCTGGCCATCTTCAGCGGCAGACTCGAAGAAATAAACGCCGCTGTTGAGCTAGCAAAATCTGCAGTGGATCCACCCTCTCTTTGGCTGAACGACACCCTGATCCCCAGACTGTCAGCGGAGATGCTCAGGCAGATAGAACACTCAACAAGCTTCAAAACAAGCCAATTGCGGGAACTGACGGGCGGGGAAATATAAATGCACCTGGGTAAAGTCATCGGTACCCTCACCCCCTGTGTGGTTTATGCGGGACTGGAAGGCGTTCCACTGCTGCTGGTGCAGCCTTTGGATGCGAAACTGCACGATCACGGCGCCCCTTTTGTGGCTGCCGACTCCACCCGGATGTGCGGGAGAGATGAACTGATCTATTATGAGAGTTCCCGGGAAGCCGCGCTGGCTCTGGATCCCTGGTTCGTCCCCGTTGATCATGCCATCATCGGGATTGTGGACGATGTGCATCTCACAGATTTTCTCGGCAGGGAGGGATAACCGATGCAGATCGGGAGAGTCCGGGGTGCCATTCATTCTACCATCAACCATCCTTTTTACGACGGCAGGAAACTGCTCATTGTGGATTATCTGGATACTGGCGGAGAACCCACCGGAGAATATGTCATCGCCATTGATACGGTAGATTCCGGAGCCGGAGAGACGGTACTGGTTTTGGATGAAGGTAATTCCGCCCGGCAAATCGTTGACCGGTCCAATGCACCGGTCCGTTCGGTCATTGTGGGTATCGTGGACCAGATCTCAATCCCGTAAAGCTAAAGCACACGGTTCTGAACTTCCTAGGGACAGGGGTGGTCGTGGTTGACCGTGGAGTTCACTGGTTTTTACCAAGCGGTGAGGAAATGTCGTCCCGTGTAATTTCCTGATCGGTTTCGTTACCTTCTTTGCTTCCAATATCCCGGTTAGCGATGCAGATTCATTACCGCTATTATCAAAATCCATCTGGTTCTTCTGAATACAGAACTCCATACGGGAATCGCCTTACTAAAGACCGTCTGACATCACCTTAAACTTCCACCGCAAAGTCAAACCCAGGCTCTATATCTTCATAATAATTTATTGCCTTATTGAATTCTTCCTCGGCTTCTGGGTGAAAGAAGAAACTCATTTTTCAAACCTTTTCCATACCTACTTAAAAACCTCTTCTCCGTGAGTTGCTTGTATGCGCCCCGACCT
>JAADGM010000142.1 GCA_013152375.1 FCB group bacterium
TCCATTATAATCTCCGGCCCAAAATTGATAGGTGTCCCCGGCATCGGAACAGCCATAAATCATGCCGTCGGCATAAATGAGATAGCCGTGAGGTGAGCATGGTTTGGGGAAGTACCACATCATTGGATACACCGCTTTGTGGAGCTGCAGCCAGAGAATAACCGGATGAAATGAAACGGATATCTGATTAGAGTTTCCCTATGAAACTTCGGCATTCCATCTGACCTGATGTAACCGAATGTGCTGCATCATATTTTTCACCTTCTTTTGTAATTATCTTCCGGAATATACCCGATACCCGAACTTTTTGGCATGCCAAAAACATCAGGATTTAGATACTTGCCCACTTCGTTGGGCTTTTTATCTTCCTCAACAATAATCCGATTTGCTTCTGCCAGAGGGTCGTGGCGGATGCCGGTGACAAGCCAGGAGATTTTCATGCCGGGTTTACCGCCCGCAATTTTGAAGTGATTGGAGGTTAGCTCTTCGGCAATATAGACCGGAGCAAAACCGCCAATACAGGTCAGCTGATACCGGAAATCCCGGTTCAGTGCTTCAAAATAATCCGGTAACTCAACCACTGCTTCGCCACGGGCATCGAGTGTAATATTTCCGTTATACACATTCATCATGTCGGGACTTTCCACACTGCTGTGGTTAAGGTATTTGTGCTCGGGGTCCAGAGGATGATCAATTTTAAAGGCTTTAATACCGGCGCTGGCTGATGCTGCATATAAATTTCCGATAAAAAAACCTGCCCAGTTGGTGCTCCCATTAACTGCAACCCCGTAAACACCATAATTGGTGCCCGACCCGGATGCATAACCAGCAACGCCATAATGCTCTCCCGATCCACCACTCACCATTCCCCACACTCCGTAGTGGTATCCGGTGCCTGTTGGGTAAACAATGCCCTCCACACCCATATAACCCCCTTGAAAATGACCCCCTATGCCCCATTGATCAATGCCGGCTATCCCCAAAACGCCATATCCGCTTGGATATGTTAACGTATTGACAAAATGACCAACGGCTTCATACTCAATGGTAGATCCGATTACTTCAAGAGCATGAGTTGGTGCTGCTGTGCCGATACCCACATTGCCCGAGTTCACGATCAGTCCTTCACCGGCATACATTTTATTGGGTGTATAGATCCCCCAGGCTACATCATTCGCATCCTCATACCCCAATGATCCCCAGACATCATCCAAACGATGATACCCAATTACACCTCCGGTTTGATTGTAATCTCCGTATGTATAACCCGCAATACCGAAAGTGTAATGATCTCCCCAGTAATTATAACCCATGATGGCATTATTGGTCTGCTCAATATCAAAACCACTGCCGTCGTTCTGTATCGTTCTGGTACGAAGGCTGACAATCCCGTTCCTGCCGTCCGCATCAGCATTGGTCTCTGTGATCTTGGCATAAAAAGTCTCCCCATTTTCACCTTCAATATTCATTTTCCTGGGGAGCCTCTCACGTATGGAATCATCCCCGGGTTTGGAGGACTCATCTTCACGACTGGTTTCAGTAATGTTCAGCGTTGTTCCATCCTGATACATGATGGAGTTACCCAGACTGCCTGAACCTGTATATCTTGGAATGTAATTTACGGTCCCATTGATATCCGTTTCATTCATGTAGCGATTATCTCCATAGACGCTGTCAAAACTTACTGCATCGGCACTTGTAATCAGGCCTGTCCCTGCTCCTACACTGATATGAGTGTCTCCAGTTGCTCCGCCTCCAGTCAAACCATCGTCGGCATAGACGGCCGTGATATCACCGGCACCCAGACTGCTAAGAGACTGCCAACTTCCATTGCCGGTCGCATCAGATGCCAGAACCTCATTATTCGATGCACCGGTGGGCATCTGTAATCCTGTCACTTTAATATTACCTGCTACCTCAAGTTTTGCGGTTGGTGTGCTGGTGCCCACACCCAAACGATTGTTTGTATCATCAAAATAAATTTCTGCACCGCCGGCAGCTCCGCCATTATTGTACACCAGCTGACCGTCACTACCGGCCACGGGTCCGGCAGGACCCTGCGGGCCTATTGGCCCTGTATCTCCCTGGAGTCCCTGGGGACCGGTGCAATCCAAAGCGTCACAAACCGAGTCGGCGTTGACATCCTCTCCTGCATCACAAACGGCATCGCCATCCAGGTCCCAGCAATTAAGACCGTCCGCTCCCGGATCACCTTGTGGTCCTTGAGCACCCTGAGGACCTGCTGACCCAGTATCACCCTGGGGGCCCTGAGGTCCTGCGGGACCGGTGCAATCCAAAGCATCGCAAACCGAATCGGAGTTAACATCCTCCCCTGTATCGCAAACAGCATCGCCGTCCAGGTCCCAGCAATCCAGACCGTTCACACCCGGATCGCCCTGAGGACCCTGTGGGCCTTCAGGCCCTTGGGGGCCGGTCTCGCCCTGAGGACCAGCCGGGCCGGGATTCCCGGCAACGAGGGCATAGGGCGTGCTGGCAATGCGAGTTCTGGGCGTCATCTCACCATCGCCATTGACGTTGATGCCGATCCAGCGGTCCGGCGAATTGAACAGACCCTCCGGCAGGGGATTCACAGAGCCTAGCAGGATATGGAATAACCCTGCTGAAACGACCACCGGATTCTGGGTCTCACTCCAGAGAGCCGAGCCGCCGGTTTCCAAAGCGTAAATACTGAATGTGATGGATACGCTTCCGGTTACTGGGTCACCTGCGTCATCGGTAAGAGAACCCTGGTAATCCAGCAGGGGCGGGACGCTCTGGCTTAATAGATTGGTAATGAGAAATGATGTTAGAATTATAATGTTTTTGCAAATACGCATATTCTCTCCCCTTTCTATTTTCCTGATGGCTGCCAGCTGCGATTTGCACTCCTGGGCCAGGTGTAAAATCATAACTGCCAATCCTTTTTCAGGTTTCAGGATCAATTACCTCGAAATAGTAAGCTATTATTTTGATATTCCGAAATAATAATCAGCATGTATCGCCCTAAAGTTACAACTTAAAGGTTAAAAATGAAAAATTTATTCAGATCAATAATAGCTTTGTCGAAAAATAAGGATTCGGGTTTAAATCCGTATCTGTCCGCGCACTGCCGGTTTGCACAGGACGAGACGATTGGGCTAATTCACCGGGGTTTTCCCTGGAGTTAATACCAATTTATTAGTCGTCCCATATATCAATCTCTCCAAACTGAAAAAGAGCGGACTGTATAATTCATACGGTCAGATTGATATCCGGCCATAAGGATAAATTTGAATATCTGCTAAATTTGGGTGGTCAAATTCCAGACAGAATCTTCGTATTCTGATATTATGATTTCAGCTGTTTCTGAGGATTACCCTGCCCGGATCGGATATCACATTCCGATCTCTACACGCGAATTATTACCGAGTACTAACCTCTGAGTGAAAAACTAAAGATTACTCTTTAAAATTTCATCCAGATGCTCTCCTCCTATAATTCCCGGTCAATTAACTGCTCCAGGCAATAGCTTTATCTCCGGTAAACTGTAGATCACCTGCTGTGCGATGTTGCCAACCTTTACTTTAATAACTTTCCACTCTCTACTTCAACAGCACGATTTTCCTTTTTGCAGAATAGTCACCGGCCTGTAACAGCACGAAATAGATTCCACTGGGTGATCCGTCGGCATTCCAACTGACCTGATGGCGGCCGGCAACTTGCTCTTCTGCAGTAAATTGCTTAACCTTTTTCCCCAGCATATCAAATATTGTGATTTCAACCTGACTGCGCTCAGGGACTGAGTAAGATATAGTAGTAATCGGATTAAACGGATTGGGGAATGCTTCATACAGGGCAAATTGCCCATCAGGCATATTCACTGAAGCTGAAATGCTGTTCCCATACCAGTCCGCTATAATACTTGAGAGAATCGTCAGTTCGCCCCGGTAGGTCAACAGTTGTTCATGACTCAGCGGACTGCCATCCATACTGAAAATAAGGATTATATTCTCCGAACGGTATAATTCCCAATTATCCGGCAGTCGGTCAGTCATTATCTCAAACTCACCTTCTGTCATCAGCTGGATACCCGCCACATTACCGTCGGCTGCAAATCCAAGTGAGCTGCTGTCGATAAAGAGTTGTGCTTCAGAGATGCTCTGCCCTTTTGATAATACAGGATTTATTATCATGTTTACCAATTCTACTATGTCTGTGACATTTAGTACACCGTCAGTGACAAGATCCGAAACCATCAATTGACAGTCGGTTGGTGGTGCCACTGACTCAAGGATAAAGGCCACTAGTTGAACAATGTCTGCCACATTCACCCAGCCATCCTGATTCACATCACCCGGAATGTTGTTACAGACACAAGAATCATAAAATTCCTGACAGTAGTCGCTCCATATACAGCATCCAAAGCCGTATTCCAATAATGTCTCATAGAAACAGGGGTCATCCTCGTAAACCAATGGATTGAATTCATAGCAAGGATTCTCTGCGATACATTGTGCAAATTCAAGATCGCAGGACTCCGTCCAATTTTCGCAGCATGAATCTACTTCACTGAGTGTAGAAACGGCACAAAATATATCCATGGGGTAATAATCCGGGAGGGCACCGCATGTTGAAGAATCCACGGGAATCTGGATCTGCTGACTGGATGAACCGTAGGGATTCTCAGCAATGATCTCAATTGTGATGAATTGCGGTTCATCCAACTGAAAGAACAGACTATTGAACCCAGCCCACCAGGTCAAAGTGATGGATTCATAATCACCGGGTCCATAATCATTAGGTAGGGCAAGCGGATAGTTATAATATCCAAGGTCAGGTGATAAGAAATTAACAAAAATATCAACATCGTGAGCAATCCCCCCACAATTCCCTGTCAGAGATAATATGAGTTCAAATTCCTCAGCCCAGCCATCAGTATCATCATCTGCATCCACTGCGTATGACAAATCTGTTATAAGTGGCGGATCCGAAGTGATTCCTGCACACGCATGATATTCACATACACAAAACGCATCCCACATCACATCGCAACAAAATGAATCAGCCATCACCGTATTATAATAGCAGTCATCTTCAGGCGGATAGGGTGCATCCACACAGGTTGCACTGTAACAATCCCAGTATTCCCCCTCACAAATCGTATCCCATGCGTTTTCGCAGCAGAAAGGGTCATTTCCAATGACCTGTTGATAGCATTCATCGTCATCAGGATACGGTGAATCCGTACAATCACCATCTACGGGAACCATTAAGTAACTAGTTATCGAGTAGTCTTCATTATAGATATTAAATTGAAAATTCACATCGGTGGGTGCAAAAATATCATACATATTAGATTCCCACCAGGCCAGTTCCACAGCATCCCAGCCATAGGCTCCGCTGAATGAATACGGGCCAAAATTCCACCATAGGCCGTGAATATCATCGGACACACTAATCCATACATCCTGGGCCGGTACTGCCAGGCATTCAGTATCAATATCAACCTCAAACTGCCAGTATTCGTAATAGCCGTCTTCATCAAAATCGACGACAGCAGAGGGTGAGATTGATATTAACTCAAAGGGCGGCACTGCCCCCGTACAGATATCATATTGGCACTGACAGGTTGAGTCCCAATCGGTGTCACAGCAGTAGGGGTCATCTGCAACTATCTGTAAATAGCAGCTATTTTCGCTAATACCATAAGGAGGATCATCCGGGTCGGCATTGCAACCCACATCCACGGGAATCTCCAGGTAATAATAATCATTGCCGAAATCATTATAAGCATGGATCTCAAAGGTAATGTTTTGGGGCGTGTCAAGACCAAATAACGTACTCGACCAGTGCATTCCGGCGCCTATATTAATGTATTCATTGACTCCCTCGCCAAAGTCATACGGGCCTACTAGCATACCGTATCCCGGATCTACATCCACCGGCCAGAACTCAATCATAACATCCGGCGCGAGCATGCCGCATTCCACATCAATTCCCACAAGTATATTCCATTCCTCAAGCCATCCATCTCCGTCTGCATCAGTGGCATTGTATGGTTCAGCGCTGAATATATTCGGCGGGTACTGATCAGTAATCCCGGTACATTCATTATAGGCGCACTGGCATATCGAATCCCAGGCGGTATCACAACAAAACGAGTCGGCCATCACTGTTTCATAATAGCATTCATCTTCGGTCGGATAGGGCGCTTCCACACAGGTCGCGCCGTAACAATCCCAGAATTCACCGTCACAGATTGCATCCCAGGCTGTGTCACAGCAGTATTGGTCAATATTTATTACCTCCTGAACACATGGATCACTTTCCGGTAAGGGAATATCAGCAGCGCAGTCGTAATAAACTGTGATTTCGAACCAGTCAATGTAGCCGGTATCACCGGGGCGAAGGTCACCTGCCGTGAGTTGCCAGAGATCTTGCACATCACTCTCCATGGTCATTCCATCAAACACATCACTGCTTCGGTTTAAAAAAATAATATCATCATCGGTTTCGGGATCATCATCCAGTCCGCCATCATCATCGAGTTCAAGATTATAGGTCCAGACTTGGTCCATAGCTGGGTAATGGGCGATAATCAGTGATAATTCACCGGGTTGGGGATGATAAACCCTGAAGCTGTACACAACATTATTAATAACACCGGTTTCATCATGGTCGATCCATGAACTGACTGGCAAATAACCATTACCCAGGTTATCCGGGATGGGAATATCCTCATAGTTCGATCCGAACCAACTATTTCTTTCCCTATCACCCTCATCATTTCTCTGAAATATCCCGGTCGGACCTGTTGAAGAAAAACTGATGGCTACTTTCTGCAATTCGATTCCCAAATCGACCAGCGTGTTTAGGGCTTCTCTCCCCAGTATGAATTCATCACGATTATTGATTTCATATGGCAGGTCATTCTCTTCAAGAACTGTGATCAGCTCATCGATATCGCCATCATATTTAACTACATCGCGTTGGATGGTGGTACGATTCGGCTGCAGTTCAGTGAAAACATAACCCTTATCCGTTGATCCGATATCAGAGCGAAATTGTTTACCCGTTTTTTCATATCGTTCACTCCGATCTGATTTTATTACCGGGGAATTTTTATCACGCACGGGTGTCGGCTGCCGCTGCGGGTCGGATTGCCTGCCTGACTGTCGAGTACCTGGATCATGCCGGTTTACCCTCTGTGAAGTCCCGCCTTTTTTTACTGCCGTTGCGGCAACAACAGAAACATGATCTCCAGGGGTCTGTACCGCACTCGATTTTTCCCTGACAGCAGGCGGACTGAAATGGTCGCCTTTAATCCGTTTCTGATATATGGCCCTGCTGGAGTCTTGATGCACTTCAAGCGTACCCTGTGTGGAATAAAAATGATTATATGGGGGACGAATATCCCCCACTCTGTTGGCTTCGGGGATTACGAAATTGCGGTTACCCCTGGGGTAGGTTACGCGCGGACTGCGTACATCCCTGAACAGATTAACAGAACCGGAAACTCCGGTTCCGGAAGCTTCTGTCGCCACAACATCAGCGACCGGGACAGGCAGCCCATCGAGGACCGGACCGGCTCTCCGGGACTCTGTGTTTTTCTGATTAGCGGTATGATTTCTTGAAATCTCATCGGCGGTGAGATCCGCTGCAAAGAAAATAAATGATGCGGCTTGCAGATAGTACATTATATTTGTCTTCATAGGGCATCCTTCCTTTTTTTTGGATTCATGGAGAGGGTTTGATCTTCGAGTTGACCATGTGTAGTAGATGGGATGCCGTTCCGGCCCGGAATTGGAATAAATAACCTATATTGAGCGCTACATTGATGCATGAATATTATTATATGCTAAAGTATTACTCCAAATTAATGGAAATATATTGATGTGTACGCATAATCAACCAATTTATATGCTTGATCCTAAACGTAATCTATTAACTATAATACTATTGTAACAAGGGATTTACCGCTATTACCGGTGAGCTGACCTTCGGTCCTGTCACCACGCCAGCCTGTACAGAGGCCATTTTTTATACTGATGGAGGACCTGCCCCCACACTTAGATGGGGACCTCTGCTCACAACGATGCCCCCCAGTCCGCACCCTGTGTGCTTAGGCCATCCTTGAAAAATTATTTCGATTGAAATCAGATTTTGATGGAAAATTAGGGGCCGGTCTATAAAATCAGTAAACACTTCAGCTGACGTCCGAAATCATTTTTTCAGGGTGATTCTGAAAATGGTTTCCCCGGGTTTTGAACGCACCAATCTAACGGAGCCTGAATGTATTTCTTCAACAATGCGCCGGGTCAGGCTCAACCCGAGTCCCCAACCCCGGGTTTTGGTGCTGAATCCCGGTCTGAAGATATTCCGTCTCAGGCTGCGGCTGATCCCCTGCCCGTTATCTCTGATTTCCAGAATGGCCTGGCCGGGAAGTTCCTGTATTGTGATTTCAATTTTCCCGCCCCTCCGGTGGGTGGCATCGATAGCATTTTTGATCAGATTTTCGATGGCCCAGGAAATGAGCGTCTCTTCCGCTCTGATCTCAACAGCGGCACCTGATGTTTCAATCTTTACACCGGACCGGGAAGATACCCGGGACTGCATATAATCGCAGACAGAGGCTGCAATGGTCATTAAATTGACCTTTTTAAATTGGGGCTTGGAACCTATTTTATGGAACCGGTCGGAGATTTCATTCAGACGATGGATGTCCTGATCCATGCCCGCTATTAAGGCCGGCAGGTCCTCATCCCCATCCTCAAGCAGTTTCAGCCAGCCCAGAAGTGACGAGATGGGCGTTCCAAGTTGGTGGGCCGTTTCCCTCGCCATCCCGGCCCAGATGAAATTACGTTCACTCTTACGGATGAGTTGAAAGCCCAGAAATCCGAAGAGCACAAAGATCAGCACACCCCCCACTTCAAAGTAGGGCAGCCACTGGATTTGACCTACGATTTCTGGGTCGCCAAAATGGATTTCACTGATCTGCTGCTCGTTCCAGATCACAGGCAGGGGGTCAAAAGCTTCGTCCATGCGAGCCTCAATGCGTTTTAATTCTTCCTGAAATTGAGGAGACCCCTCTTCTGCTTCAACGTTGATATTCTTATAGGCATAGATCTCATCGGGATTGGTAATTATTATAGGAAAATTTATAGATGGAAGCAGGTAATCCATAACGTAGCGGATATCATTGCCTTCTGACTTATTAATGGCATCGGAATACGCTTTCGCGAGAAATTCAACCTGCTTGCGGGCATCTTTTCGAATTTCCTCGATGAGGAGCCAATTGCTCCAGACCACTGCCAGGATGACCACGATCCCCAGGACGAACAGCCCTAATTTGATCTGGAAAGGTTTGGAGTGCAATCTCATTTTTTACGAAATACCGGAATAGCCAAAAAGGCCAATATGAGTGCCAGGCTGCTCCAGGAAATAATGGATCCGAGTTTCAGATCATTGGGTTTGAATTCCATGACGATCCGACTCGTTCCCGCTGGTAGATCCACACCCCGCAGTACGCCGTCCACTTCGTAAAGATCAACCCGGGAGCCGTTTACCGTCACCTCCCAGCCTTCGGGGTAATAAACCTCGCTGAAAACCAAAAATTGTGGTGTCTCGGCAGTTGCCGTTGCTTCAATGCGGTTCGGGGTCCGTGCTGTGATGGAAACCCGGGCTTGCTCTGTCGAAAAGGAAGTGTCGTCAACTTCTCTGTGGAGAAAGGCAGTTTTGACAGGATCAAATTCAGGAGCTTTCATCAACCGGTGCATCTCAGTCTGATCCTGCATGGATTGAATATTTTCCGTGAAAAAAGCTCTTGACAGATAATCTTTGAATTCATAGACATAGCAATTTACATAGGCTTCCTGAAACCAGAGTTTCCCACTAAAAACTTCCTTCAATGAGGGATGTCCTATGGGGTCCGTTGAGAGAACATATTTGACATTGAGCAGTCTTAAAATGCCTTGAGAGCCAAGACCGACGGCGGTCATCAGTGTATTATAATTCTGTAGTTTTGCAGGGTGGTACCCGGTAACGCTCTCAATTTCAAAGGCAGCCCAGCGGTTTTCGTTCATGATTTTCCCCAGAGGCAATATACGAAAATCATCGGTGTCTTTTTTCAGGAACCGGATAACCTCGTCCTCCCTGAGATAGGATTTCACTTTACTGGTCTTCTGTAACGTCTGGGACCGAAGTGAGGCTTTGGACGGTTCGATGATCCGATGATCCACCAGGGCCAGATCCAGCAATGATATCCCCAGCAGGATGGCCAAACCGATCTGTGGCTTCAGCAACCTTCGGAGTATGGCGAACAAGACTGCCAAACCGAGTAGCAGCAGACTGCTGATCACCCGCAGATCAGTTGCAATCAACCGTATTCGCAGATCACTGATCTGAGGATATTGCGAGGGAGGTAGGTGAAGACCTGCTGCCAGCGTTTTCCCGAAAAGAAAAACGAGAATGAGGATCGCACCGATAGCATACAGGATAAGCTGAAAGCGTCGGGTCAATCTGCCGGAGAACATCCGCTCACCCAATGCATCCAACCCCATGCCGGCCAACACTGCCATGCTGAACTGCGTGAGAATTAAAAACATGACCGGAACCCGGAATTTGTCGAAATATGGAAACCAGTTGTAAAAAAGTCCGTACAGAAAGAGGTGTTTACCGAATGACAGAAACAGTGCAAAGAGGGCGGTGAGAAGCAAAATAAGACTTAGTGCCCCTCTGTACCGGATGACCCCGAAAACAGCTAATCCCAGGACAAAAATGCCCATGTAATTGGGATAGTCGGTGAAGGGCATACTGCCCCAGTAGGCCGGTCCGCCAAAACCATAAAAGGAGGGAATCAGGAAAGTCATCATCTCACCAAAGCTGAAGGACCAGCCGGTAGCATACTCAAATCCGGTACCGCCGCCGGTACCGCCGCGAATGGACCATGGAGCATAGGTTGAAACAGGCAGATATATGACGAGCGCCAGGCCCACCGCCAATGCCAGACCCGCGAATGCGAGACCGATAAAACGAAACTGCGGCCAGTTCTTATTTTTGATCATGATGACGATTTGTATGAGCAGATACAGCCCAACCATCAGCCAGGTGTAATAGGCAATCTGGACATGAGCTCGCTGCAGCTGCAGCCCTGCCAGCAGCGCCAGGATTGCCGCATGGAAAATGTCAGGCCGTGCTTTCAGCCTGACCAGCGCCCACAGAACCCAGGGGATGTAGGCGGCTGTCATCATTTGACTACCATGCCCGAAAACGATCATGGTGATGAGATAGGGTGTCAGCATAAAAGAAAATCCGCCGAAGAGGGCACTCAGTTTTGACGTCCCGATCTCCCGCAAAAGTACATAAACCCCCAGCCCTGCCAGTACATAATGCAAAAGGTAGGTCCAGAACCAGGGCATTCCAATTTTTTTCAGAGCCGTAAAAATATGATTTGGGAGATAATAGTGTGAGATATTCTGAAATGAATGTACGGAGGGTAGCCCGCTGAAAATCCAGGGCAGCCAGAGAGGATATTCACCGGTCTCCTGCTGTGACAGGTGAATACCCTGAGCGATAGCTTTGGGGGAAAGAGAGTCCGCCGTAACGAATTCACTGGTTCCCAGGGCTGCTTTATTGAAGAGGACCACCATGACAATCAGCAGGACAATTCCTGCAACGGCATATTCCTTCAGATTCCTGATATATTTTTTTTCCACAGGCAGTTACTTTCTTTGCAATAATTGTATCATTGAGCGAATCACTTCCAAATCGTCATCATCCAGTTTCAGGGCATAAATTACACAGCCGTAAACCAGTCCTGCAACGAACATCACGGTCATGAGGGTCAGAACAGTATGCCAGGGTGCTACGAAAGGCCTCATAAAGTACAGGATCACAGTTGTGAGGGCGGCTGCAGCCATAGGCTTGATAAGTTTCAGTTGGAAGGGATGTAATTTCACAATGGTTTTGCATTCCACAATTCGCAGCGCTGCAAGCAGCAGCATGGCCCCTACAGTACCCCAGGCGGCCCCTATGAGACCCATGCGGGGGATGAGAACCGCATTGAGCAGGATATTTAGCCCGGCAGCGGCTATGATGTTGTAAAGATTCAGTGTAGTCCGACCGATCATCACCAGCAGCGACCCGCCTATACCGGTGAGAGACTGTACCAGAATAGCAATCGCAAGAATTTGTACTACATCTTTACCGGCCACAAATCGGGGACCGAAGAGCAACATTACTTTTGCAGGATAGAGCACCAAAACGATGACAAAGGGCTGGGCAAAGGTAAATATCCAGCGGAAAACCAGCTTGAACAGGCGGCCCATTTCCGCAAAATCTTTCTTCGCATACAGTTCGGAGATCATGGGTGAGAATATTCCGTTGAATGCCAGCATGAACATGCGAATGATTCCCATGGTTCGTACAGCGGGGTGATAGAGTCCAACCTGCTCGGAATCGAGGTAAATCCCCAGCATGATGATGTCAATCCAGTGCATCAAGGTGCTGATGATGGTCATGAACATGAGCGGTGAGGAGAATTTAAGGAGTTCCGTATCAACATGCCCTGAAAGGATGTCGCTGGCTTTGACGCCGGTGAGTTCCTTTAAAAATTTCCAGATGAACCAAAGACTGATCACCGATGCCAAAAGGACCGGCAGTACCAGCCCTGCCTTTTTGGGTAAAAACCAATAGCAGACTGCAAGACCCGCCAGCAGTACTGTGGGCTGGATGATCTGCGTGACGGTTACCTTGTATTTGAGCAGTTTGTAACCCTGCGTAGCAAAACCCATGATATTCATCAGAACGCCCAGGGGCAGGCTCACAGCGAAAAGCACAAGCAGTATACTTAGATAGGAGTCTTCATGAAAAACATAACGGGTGAGAATTCCCGAGAACCCCATCTGCAGCAGCATGACAACCAGGGCACAGCAGAGCCCTATTTTGACTGCTGTCGAGATTGATGTCAGCACACGATTTTCATCCTGCAGGCTGCGGTAATAGCTCACGAACCGCAGGATGCCCCGGTCCAGTCCAAGCGTCGCCACAACACTGGTGATGCGGGTCACGGCATTGGCAAGGGCGTACAATCCCAGTAACTGGGGTCCTACCCAGCGGGAAAGCAGGCCGATGAACAGGAAGCGCGTGAATCCGCCGTAGGATTCACCGAACAGCGTGATGCCAGCCTCTTTGGCGATCTTCGTGGGGGTGTTCAATGAATCCCTGAATGTTTTTGTTCAAGCAGGGTACCGGTCAAACCCACAATTCGTTCACAGGCTTTGGTATCCAGGTGAGAATACCAGCGGTTTATGGCGGACCTGCGTTCAGTCTTATAATTATCTTCACCCCGTGATATGGCCTGCAGATGCTGAAAAACTGCTTCCCAGTCCATACATTTCGGACCCGGAGTTGCGCTTTCATAAGCTTCGTATAATTCCCGGTCGTCATTCAGATAATCCGCCAGGTCAAAAGGAGTAAAAATGATAGGACGATCCAATACGAGAAAATCAAAGAACACGCTGGAATAATCCGTGATGAGGATATCCACAAAAGGAAGAACGAGGTTGATGTCTTCGGAATCATCACTTTTCAGCAAACGGATGTCTCCCCCAGCAGATTGCAGTATTTCTGGAAGCATCTGATTCTGTTCGTGATAGTAGTGCATTTTTATCAGGAAGATGGCTCCTGTCTCTCGAAGGGTTTTGTTTGCCAGCGCTGTGGGAAATTCCGCAAAGAGATCTGTCTGCCCAGCCCCCAGATTCCGGTGTGTCGGTGCAAAAAGGATGACCTTTTTATCCGGAGGAATTCCTGCAAGCACTTGTTCTCGCAGGAGTTTCGGCTGCAGAATTACGTCTGTGCGGGGACTTCCCGTTTCAGAGATCGTTTGCCGTGAAGTTCGAAAAGCCGTTAAGAGTCGTTGGGTCATTGCAGGTGATGTTGAGATGATCAGATCCGATTCTTCTTTCAGAAACGGGAAAACGCTGAACGACAGTTTCTGCACAATTTTCAGCAGCCGTGAAGCGGGCTGATAAAAGTTTTTTTCATCGTCATAGTGAATCTTTTTCAGGGGAATACCATGCCAGCACTGAATCCTGAATGCTCCTACAACGGCATAGCGGTTCACGTCGGCATAGCCCGTATTCACGAAGACGGCACCCGCCCGGGCACAATACCAGAAACCCAAAAGTGAATTAATTCCGTATACGCGGCAGTTCTCAGTACGCAGACGCCTGACGAGTTTTTTGTCATGTGTGAGCCAAACTGCCCTGATACCGGGCAGATGTTCAATTACATATTCAAAAAGGTAGCGGGGACTGTCACCATAGCGATTGCCAAACCAGGCCCCGAAGACCCAAATGTCCTTGCGCCTGGGGATCAGCTGCCCGAGTAAAAAAACAGGCCACGATAGAGCGCCCAGCAGAATTTTTTTTATAATACGGGAGCGGTGCATGGGGAAATAATGTTAAAAACCCAGCCTAATTATCGGGATGCAGGATTTCGTAGAGGATAAGGATAATGTCAAAGATATTTACGACCCCATCACTATTTACATCACCATTATCACTAATATCAACCAACTGGAAGAGAGTCGTAATTTCTTCACCTGTAAGCGCCCGATCGTAAATTCGCAGTTCATCTATCTTCCCATCGAAATACTCAAAGCCTGTTGAAGGCAGGTCTCCTTCCGAAGCTTCTGCGCCAATAAGCAGTGAATTATCGAAATTATATTGTATATTTGCAGGATAATCCAACGAATTCGTATCAACCAGAATTCCATTTATATATAAATAGGCAGTTTGACCGTCAAAAACTCCGATGATATGCAGCCAACCCGGTAACAGATGACTCTGGTGAATTTTGGCCGTTAAATAGGTTCCATTGATATTTACAGTAAAAAACAGATGATTTATCGCACCGGCTAAAGAACCATTTATACCCAGACTATATCCACCCTCCTGTGTTTTTGAAAGAATTTTAACAGGAGCGGAATACTCTGACCAATGATCGCAATAAGCCCAAACCGAAATTGTCAGTTGATCCTCAGGAGCAAGTACAGTCGAAAATGGAATCTCAATATAGGCATCTGTTCCATTGAACAATAAGGCTGATTCTTCATTCATGAAATAATCCGCTACCGGAGTCGCACCGTGATTATTCCCGTCGTTATTCATGGCACTATGGTCAAAAGCATTCCCGTTAAGTGGATAGTATCCAACGAGCCCTGCGTCAATATCACGTTGCCCAAATAACAGTCCGGCAGTGATAATGAAACTGACTAATAGCTTCTTTATAATCATTTTTACCTCCTACTAATAATTATTTTTCCAGGCTGACAGGTCCTTTTTTAAAATCTCTTCTAACTGATCAATTACAGATCTGAACTCATTTTGAAGTGCGAATCGGACATCTTCAGCCAAATCGGTTCGTTTTGTTCGTCGTGAATTCAGGTCATATAATAATTTTGTTATCCCGAGAGGTTTACTGATAAATCGTGCTCTGAACTTACCCAAAGGCATTGCACTAGACTTTAGCATATTTCTAACGATCTTTGAACGTGTATCCTTATGGGGGTTTTTTCTTGCGATGTTCGGTAGGAAATTATCATCTACCCCAAGGAAAGTTAAAGTAGTTTTATAAATTTTCTTTATATCCGAAATAAACTGAAAAAACAAAATGATTATAACATTTTTATCACCAAAAATATTTAGATAGGACTGAATCTGCTCAGGCAATCTGTAAACATAGGTTTTATATAACAATTTTTCAATCAAATCGATCTGTTTCGGTAATTTTTCTCCGTTCAGTCGATATTCCTCAAGCTTCAGTGCCTTCATAAAATCCACTTCGGTTTCATTACCGCTGTAAACATACCTTGAATGCAGCGAATATATCATATCAACAGGGTTTCTTAGCATTATGATGATTTTCGAGGCCGGATTAAACTTATAAATCTCATGCGGAGCACTTTTTGAAAATAAGTAATGCGGTGAAGCTTCCCCAATTATTTTCTGGTTTTTTACGTATGAAAAAAGTGCGAGATATTCTTCAAGCGTATAATTATACATACTCCCGGTTCTGGTAAGGTCCCTACCAAAATAATGAGGTTCTTTGGTCTCGGTAAAAAAAATTTCAGGGTGCTGTTTTAAATAAGAGTACAGCGATGTCGTCCCACATCTTGGCGCTCCGACTATGAACAGATTGGGCTTCCTAACATTTTTCCTGAGTTTGCCGTAGGCCACTATCGGTTCCAAACCTGTTTTTTGTAAAGCCGTGCCCTGGAAATCAGTTTGCGGATATTTTTTTGAAGCGACAGATTACCGCCTGTTGAGGCCGACACACGATGCTGAATATGAGCGGAGTGGATCATATAACACCTGGCACCTCTGTCCCTGGCACGAAGACACAGATCCACATCTTCGGCATACATGCCAAAACCTTCGTCGAACCCCCCCAGTTCTTCAAACAGTACCGGTGTGATCATGAGACAGCATCCGGTGATATAATCAGTCTGGATGTCCCGGGAATATCGAGATGAGTCCCTTTGACGGATACCGATATGAGCTATCCGCAACCCCTGCATACTAACTCTGCCGCCTGCATACCAGATGATTTCGGGTTTTTCCGCATAGAAAATTTTTACACCGAAGATGTTCCTGCGGCCATATTTTTCAGCGGCTGCAGCCAGATGAGCTAAGAAATCAGGGGCTACCAGCGTGTCATTGTTCAGCAGTACATAAAAATCCGTCTGGTCACCTGCCAACCGCGCAATCGCCCGGTTGTAGCCCCCGGCATAACCGTAGTTCCGATCAAGTGTCAACAGTTCTATATCAGGATGCGCAGCCCTGATCAATTCTACCGAATTATCGGAAGAACCATTATCGATAACGGACACGGAATAATTGGCATAGTTCACTTTCTTCAGAGAATCAAGGCAGTCCATCGTCAACTTGGCGCCGTTCCAGTTCAGGACCATTATTTTAAAAGAGAGTATCATTTTGCCAGCAGTTCTTCTATCCCCTGTACAAAAATCTCCCAGGAGAATTTTTCTTTTTGACGACGGACACCTTCTGTCATGGAACTGAATTTACCGGAGATGAGATTAGCATATAGGCAGTCTGCCAGCTCACGGGGAGAGTCCGGCTCAACGAGAAATCCCGATTCGCCTTCGGCCACCATTTCATGCAGCCCTCCCACGCGGGTCACCACTACCGGCTTATCAAAATGATAAGCCAGGGGAACAACGCCGCTTTGTGTAGCGTGGTGGTAAGGCAGCGCCACAACATCAGCCGCTGAAAAATACTGCCCAACCTGCTGATCAGGGATGTAAGCATTCAGCCAGGTAAATTTATCGCTCACGTCTTCAGATACTATCAACTGTTCGTATTTCGCCCGATCTCCATAACATTCCCCTACGGCCAGTACCTGGAAGTCAGAAAATTTTTCTTTCAGGAGCCGGGTGGCTCGGATGAGTACATCCAGTCCTTTGTACTGCCGGACCAGACCAAAATATAAAATAACGTATTTCCCCGGGATCTGCAGGTCCCGCCGTGCTTCACTTTTAGGTTGGGATTTACCAAAAACATCGAAGATCGGGTGATACAATCTCCGGTACTCAGGGGCTGTGATAAATTTGTGTAAATCCCGCTCCACTGCTTCGGAGAGAACCACATGCGTCTGCATTTTGTTCAGAAAATAGCGTATCAGGGGGCCATCAAAGAAATGGGGTTCATGAGGCTGAATATTGTCACTCATGGCCATGATTTTAATATCGGGCGATCTTTTCCGCAGTATTCCTGCAATCGTTCCGAGTGCAGGTGCAAAAAAAGGGTTCCAGAATCTGAAGATCACCGCTTCCGCATCAAACTTACGGATATTCCCTGCCGTCCGATACCAGGTAAAGGGATTGATGGAATCAAGACAGCGATCGGAAGAAACCGGAACCGCCGGTTTGCCGGTCTCGTACTGGGTTTTACCTGGGAACAGAAATTCAGGATACAGCCGGGAATAATTAAAACACCGAACTGTATGTTTTTTTTGCAGGTGAGTCAGCAGGATTGCGGTATTGAGAGAAATTCCCCCCCGATAGGGCGGAGCGACGCTGACCAGGGCAATGCGCATTATTGATCAGGCTGAATTTTGCGCACCCTCTGCTCACTACGACGATTTGTTTTAACCACCATTTCTCCCAGCAGCCCCAGGGAAAAAAACTGAACGCCTACAATCAGCAGCAGGATTCCCAGAAAAAAAACCGGCCGGTCACCAATCCAATGGCCCGCGAACCAACCGATGGTAAGCCAGGTGCAGATCCCAAAACCCAGGCCGGTGAGCACTAAGCCGATCAATCCGAAAAAATGCAGCGGTCTTGAGAGGTATTTCCCTAAGAAAGTGATAGTCAGCAAATCGAAAAAGCCGTGAAAAAAACGAGCCGTGTGATATTTAGTCTGACCGTGGCGCCTGGCTCTGTGATTGACCGGGATCTCGGTGACTGTAAATCCTTTCTGTTTGGCGAGAGCTGGGATATAACGATGCAAACCGCCATACAACTCGATGGTTTTGACCACCTTTGCCCGATATGCTTTCAGTCCGCAATTAAAATCATGGAGTTTCAATCCCGTGAGGAGTTGGGTCATAGCATTCCAGACCTTTGAGGGCAGGCGCTTGGAGAGTGGGTCATGACGCTTTTTCTTCCAGCCGGAAACCATATCCCAGCCTTCATCCAGTTTGGCCAGCAGGTTGGGTATTTCACCCGGGTCATCCTGCAGATCACCGTCCATAGTGATGATGATCTCAAAGCGGGCCCGTTTGAAGCCTTCGTCCAGGGCATCCGCCTTGCCGAAATTTTTATAGAAACTCACCAGACTGACCCGGTCGTCCCCGGCGGCGATTGTTCGGGCAATGCGGGCTGTGTCGTCCGTACTGCCGTCATCTACGAAAATGAGTTCCCAGCGGACATCGGCAGGCACGGCAGCCCGGATCTCTTCGTAAAGTTCTGCCAGCGAGTCCGCTTCATTGAATACCGGGACGATGATACTGATATTTGGGCTCATCATTTGTCCGGTACTAAATCGTGAATTTTCTGCAGTACCGTGCTGTCATCAGGATAGAGCTCCAACACTTTATTGTATTGCTCGAGTGCTTTCTGGACCTCGTTCCGACGGGCGTAGATATCCCCGAGGTGCAGCAGAACATCAGCGTCGTTTTCCTCCATCGCCAGACTCTGGAGGACAAAGTATTCGGCCAGATCAAGTTCCCCCATCTTGAAATAGATCCAACCCACCGTATCGAGATAAGCGGGGTTGTCAGGCTCACTATCGAGGGCTTTGCCGACCAGATCAAGGGCATGTTCCAACCCCGCCCGATCGATATTATCTCTTGTGCTGAGGTTATATGCGTAATTATTGTAGCTTGAAGCATCGGGATTATCCGCCAATATGATGGCATAGAGGCTGTCGGACCTGGCATATTCTTTTTTTTGTTCGTAATAGAGTGAAAGCTGCTGAAGCACAAGGACCGGTTTGGATACAATGGCGGCAAGCTTTTTAAGTTCAGCATGGATGAGCTCATCATCACCAATGAG
The DNA here is from genome assembly GCA_013152375.1 of FCB group bacterium. Lineage (GTDB taxonomy): Bacteria > Fidelibacterota > Marinisomatia > SCGC-AAA003-L08 > JACNLC01 > JAADGM01. Next base: position 19,556 of record JAADGM010000142.1, read on the forward strand.
ATAGAGCAGGCGGATATAGGCGCCAAGGACCTGGATATCATCCGGTCTGGCCTTCAGAATCGTGATGAGGGCACCCATCATGGTATCAAACTCACCTGTTTTCAGGCCGATCTGAATGAGAGTTTCAAGATTCTGGACATTGGAATCTCCCAACAGATACAGCTGAATCTGGCTGTTGATGAGGTCTTCCCATTTCTGGGCATTGTACTGCAGCTCGGCCAGACTCTGCCATAAAAATAAATTGTCCGGATCCGAATCAAGTCGTTCTTTTACCAGCCGCTCAGCATCTTCTGCCTTGTCAAGATAAACATACAGGTTCAGAACTCTGGTGAGCAGTTGTGTATCCTCCGGGTCGAGAGCAGCCGCTTTAGTCAGCAATGGCAGGGCTGCTTCAAAATCATTCGTGTTGAGCTTTATCTCCGCGAGTGAAGTATAAATCGTGGAAGAAAGTGAATCCAGTGCCAGGGCCTGGTTGAAATAATTCTCGGCCTGATCATAATTCTCCGAGAGTAACTCATACTGCCCCAGCAAATACAGCTCTTCTGCACTGGCGAGACTGTCTCTGCCGTCCTCTGCCGCAGCCGGGAGGATCAGAAATAAAACTATCAGGATTTGAGCTAAATATTTCATAAAAAAATAGGAGGGCTGTCCCTCCTATCCTTTCCAATACGGTCAAAAAGTATTATTGCTTCAATAAGCCTTCCACATATTTATCCAGATTTTCTTCCGGAGATACGCCAATGATCTCTTCGGAGAACCGGATTCCCCCTGTGCGTTTCGACACACGGGACCGCACCAGCTTGAAATGTACGTCTTTGGTATGATCTTTTTTCCCTCTGACTTTATCACCGAATGATACTTTCTTTGCCATCTTTTACTCTCTTAAATGCTGTAGTTTAGTATTGAACCTGTTTTTTTTAAAAACCGGCTGTTTCACGGCGTGAAGTTTACAAAATATCCGGACAACCAAACCACCTATAAATCCCCTGAAAAATCCGGCACGTTGGATCATTATTAAATAAATTGGTGTTAACCCCAGGGCAAGCCCTAGACCCCGGATTCCCGGTATGCCCCGGGGGAATAACCAAATCATCCATTCTGCATAATCCGGTAATTGCCGTACATCGACGGCTTGAATCTGCCTTTATCGAATCATCCCCCTCAACGCTTCTGAATGAAGTATTCCGGACTTTCCTTTGTGAGTAAGCACCCGGAGTCAGTACACTCCGACGGGGTCTTTATTCCAAATATTTCAGATAACGGTTGTCCGTTGAGAGGATCAGCCGCGTGCTGGGATCGAGTGTATTCTCGTAGGTTTCCAGAGCTTTCAGGAAATTGTAAAAGTCCACATCCTGTCCGTAGGTTTCGGCGTAGATCTTCAGAGCTTCTGCATCCGCATCACCTTTTATCTGCTGTGATTTCACATAAGCATCGGACATGATCTCTTTCTTCCGCTGTATCTGCATTCCCAGAATTTCCTGCTTTTTCCCCTGACCCTGGGCACGGTATTTTTCGGCAATCCTGCTCTGCTCTGAGATCATGCGGTTGAAGAGTTTCTGCTGTACTTGTTTGTTATAATTGATGCGTTTTAACTGGATATCGATGACTGTGATCCCCATATCCAGCTCCTTCAGGTTTGATGAAACCTTTTCCAGAATGGAGTCCACGATCTCAAGACGGGCACCGGCATATTGGGGTGATGTTTCCTGAGAATCTTCATTCGTCATGGTTTCATCCGATGTCTCGATATCATGGATCTGCATTCCACGGTCGGTGAAACGGATGATCTCTGCCATAACCCTGGAAGCGATCTCGTCCCGCACTGCTCCATCGATAATGTCGTCCAGACGGGATTGAGCCAGCATTTCGTTCCGGGCGGATTTGAAAAATTCCAATGGATCTGATATCTTCCACCTGGCAAAGGTGTCGATGAAAATATATTTGTTGTCTTTCGTTGGGATCTCGTTCGCGTCGCCGTCCCACTCCAGGATTCGTTTCTCAAATACGAGCACTTCCTGGATCAGCGGCAGCTTGAAATGAATTCCGGCAGTCTTGTAGGATTGTCCCACCGGTTTCCCAAACTGTGTTACGATAGCCTGTTCCGCCTCATTGAGTGTGAAGATGGAACCTCCGAGGATGATCACTGCAACCACCAGTATAATCGGAATTATAATTTTTTTCATGGCTATTTCCCCTTTCCGTTCAAATCCAGTAAGGGCAGGATATTCTCAAGTTTCTTATCGATAATGATTTTCCCCTTCATCTGACTCAGTACTTTTTCCATGGTCTCGTAATAGAGCCTGTCTTTGGTGATCTGCTCGGCTTTGCGGTACTCTTTCAGGACGGCATCAAACAGGGCTACATCTCCTTTGGCGGTGTTCACCCGTTCAATGGCGTACCCGTTAGCCTCATTGATAAGTCTTTCCGCTTCACCCTCGACCCGGTAGATCTCTTTGTTGTAAGCCTGACGGGCCTCGTTCACGAGCGTTTCCTGCTCCTGCTTGGCACGGTTTACTTCGTTGAAGGAATCCGCTACAGGAGTCGGAGGATGGACATCCTGAAGCTGTACCAGTTGGATGGAAATCCCGGTATCATATTTATCCATAATGGTCTGCATCCGGGTTCTGGACTGTTCGGCTATATTCCGGCGCTCAGATTGAAGAGCTTCCTGAAAGGAACGATCGCCCACCATCAGACGCATGGTGGCCTCGGACACATCCCGAATGGTGTTTTCCACATCCCGAACGTTGAACAGATAAGCAACCGGATCTTTGATCTTATATTGAATGATCCACTGGACCTCGGCAATGTTCAGATCACCTGTGAGCATCCAGGATTCCTCTTCAAAGTTACTTTTGGAGTACTGACTCCTCACTCCGGGTCTGACCGTTTTAAACCCGAACTCCTGTTTGAACTGATAATCCACCTTCACAGGATAGACCTTATCGATACCGTAGGGCAGTTTAAAATGCAGTCCGGGACCGGTTGTGGTGGTGTATTTTCCAAATCTCAAAACCACCGCATTTTCATTGGCTTCAACTGTATAAAATGATGAAAATAAAACGATGACTGCCAGAATGGCCAGGATGATATAGATAATTTTCCTGATGGAAAGGTTCCGTAAGTCAATGTTTCTCGAATCGAAAGTCACTCTTTGTGCCATGACTTAACTCCTTTGTATTTAACGAATATTCTCCTTGATGACAGGTGAATATTACACTGCAATGCGAACAACAAACAGCTCAATTCGTAGTCTGAACGGCAGCCGGCGGAAAAAACTGCAAGAACCCTCCAGAGTCTTCCGTCACGAAGCTGTTATAAAACTGAATTCACAAAACAGAAAGGATTTAACATGACTAAAAAAGCAATTCTCCGGAAATTTTCTCTCGCCGTATTCATCGGCTCCCTGGTGATCATCATGGGGGCAGCCTGCAGCGAAAAAGGCAGCACAGCCGAACTGCCCGCGGCAAAACCCCTGCCAACCCGCACTGACACTCCCGGCACCTACGAAACAGCTGATAATCCGGCTGTGCAGTCGGATCTGAATGAAAATGAAGATCAGCCGGCCGGGTCTGACGACAGTGATCTCTGGGAGGCAGTCGAGGAACCTACAGTGTTGTCACTGACGATGTGTACCGAAGTGATCGACCGTAACCCTGCCGACAGTCTGGATACCTTTGATATTTCTGCCGGAAGAGTCTTCACGCACACTGCCGTGGCCTCCGCCAGACCCGATACCATATATCATGTTTATAAATTTGAAGGAACGGAAATCGCCCGTGTCCCCTTGTATGTGGGAATTTCTCCCCGTTGGCGCACCTGGAGTTCAAAATGGCTCGCGTCGGCATGGATTGGGAACTGGACCGTTGAGGTTCAGTCCGTCACAGGGCATGTCCTCGCTGAAAAGACCTTTACGGTTCAGACGGCGCCTGAAAATGGGGATGAGCGTTCCGGGTCGGGAGAAAGTGTCGTCAGTACAAAATAAATTTCGAAAATTCTGTGGCTCCAAGAGGTGTCCCGTGCAGTAATGTGCCGGACACCTTTTTTGATTTTGCGAATCCATATCAAATAAAATCTTTGACGGATAGTTCAACCTTTCTTAAAATACAGCTGTCGTGATTTGAGCCATATTGCCGCGACGTTAAATAAAGGTGCTAAAACGGCAGGCAAAAAGCCGGCTTTAGCGCCGGTTTTTTTGTTTTTATGAAACAGCCAGCAGAAATATTAAAAGAACGGATACTGGTGCTGGACGGCGCCATGGGAACGATGATCCAAGCCTATCATCTGTCCGAAGCGGATTACCGGGGTGAACGGTTTCGGGAACATGGGTGCAGTCTGCTGGGGAATAATGATGTTTTGTCTCTCACCCGGCCGGAAATCATCCGGGCTATTCACAGGGCCTATCTCGAAGCAGGTGCCGATATTGTGGAAACCAACACTTTTAACGCAAATGCCATCTCCCAGCAGGACTATCACCTGGAGTCAGAAGTTTATGAGATGAATCTTGCGTCGGCTCAGATCGCCCGGGAAGCGGCCGACACCTTTACGAAGGCTCGTCCGAACCAACCGCGTTTCGTCTGCGGCAGCCTGGGACCCACAAACCAGACTGCATCCCTGTCTCCGGACATCAACCGCCCTGAATTCCGGAGGGTAACTTTTGATCGTCTGGCCGGGGCTTACCGGGAACAGGCGGAGGGGCTCATTGATGGCGGTGTCGATATCCTGATGGTTGAGACCGTCTTTGACACTCTCAATTGTAAGGCAGCTCTCTATGGCATCTCAAAGGCGTTGGAAGCAAGGAATATACAGCTTCCAATTATGGTATCGGGGACGATAACCGATGCCAGCGGACGCCTTCTCACCGGTCAAACCGTCGAGGCCTTCTGGATCTCCATCAGTCACATGGAACTGCTGTCTGTAGGGCTCAACTGTGCTTTCGGCGCCAAAGACCTGAGGCCTTTCATTGAAGCCTTATCCCGTCTCGCTGATACGCATGTCAGCGTCCACCCCAATGCGGGACTCCCCAATGAACTGGGAGAATACGAAGAGTCGCCCGAATACATGGCGGAACTCATAGCCGATTTTGCCCAAAGCGGATTGGTTAATATTGTCGGTGGCTGCTGCGGGACAACACCCGATCATATCCGGGTTATAGCTGCAGCGGTTCGTGATCAATCCCCCCGGGAAATACCTGCGTCAGCCCCTGCCACCTGTCTTTCCGGATTGGAACCACTGACGATAGGCCCGGATTCGTTGTTCATCAACATCGGTGAACGGACCAATGTTTCAGGATCTGCCAGATTCAGAAAGTTGATCAAAAATGGAGATTTCGAGGCCGCTGCACAGATCGCCCGGGAACAGATCGCAAACGGCGCCGACATCATCGACATCAATATGGATGAGGGCCTGCTGGACGCTCAGGCGGCAATGGAGACCTTCCTGCGGATCATTGCTTCCGAACCGGACATCAGCCGGGTTCCCGTGATGCTGGATTCGTCTTCCTGGCCGGTGCTGGAAACGGGTCTGAAAAATTTACAGGGGAAGGGGATTGTCAATTCAATCAGTCTGAAAGCCGGTGAAGCGGAATTCTTACGCATCGCCCGTGAAATCCGGCGCTACGGAGCCGCTGTTGTCGTTATGGCCTTTGATGAAAAAGGACAGGCCGACAGCTTCCCCAGGAAGATGGAAATCCTTGAACGCAGCTTCCGTTTATTGACTGATGATGTCGGGTTTCCAGTTCGGGACATCATTCTTGACCCCAATATTTTCGCCGTTGCAACGGGTATCGAAACCCATGCGAACTATGCCCTTGATTATCTTAGGGCCTGTCGTGAGATTAAAAGAACTCTGCCCGGCTGTCTGGTGAGCGGCGGTGTAAGTAATCTGTCATTTGCTTTCCGGGGGGATAACCCCATGCGAAAGGCCATGCACACCGTATTTTTATATCACGCCATCAAAGCCGGGATGGATATGGGGATAGTAAACGCAGGTCAACTGGCGGTCTATGAAGAAATCCCCGAGAACCTCCGGTCAGCCATCGAAGACGTTCTGTTCAACCGACATCCCAGGGCCACGGAAACGCTGATCTCGCTTTCCGGGTCAGTGGAAAATGTTCAGACCCAGGCCGGTAATGAGCTTGATTGGAGAACCGGTTCCGTTGATGAGCGCATCCGGTACGCCCTGGTGCACGGCATTGCCGACTTCATCGAAGAAGATGTTGAAGCAGCACGCAGATCCTATCCGAAAGCCGTGGATGTCATCGAAAAACCGCTCATGCAGGGAATGAACCACGTGGGTGAGCTTTTCGGTTCCGGAAAAATGTTTTTACCGCAGGTTGTAAAGAGCGCCCGGGTTATGAAAAAAGCGGTGGCCTTTCTCACGCCCTTTGTCGAAGCGGAAAATGAAGCTTCCAGCAGACAGGAAAAAACCAAAAAGATCCTGCTGGCGACGGTAAAAGGAGATGTTCATGACATCGGAAAAAATATCGTGGGGGTCGTTCTGGGCTGTAACGGCTATGAGATCATTGATCTCGGCGTTATGGTCCCTGCCGAAAAGATCATTTCAGCAGTGAGGGACCTGGAGCCTGATATCGTGGGGCTTTCCGGCCTGATCACGACGTCACTTAGCGAGATGATCCACGTAGCCGGAGAAATGGAGAGGGCGGGATTGCAGCTTCCTCTGATGATCGGAGGAGCCACAACGTCCCGGATCCACACAGCCGTAAAGATTGCACCCCATTATTCGGGTCCGGTGATCTACGTTCCGGATGCCTCGGTGAGTGTTGGTACAGCGGCGGCTCTCATGGGAGATAATGAAGAATTCGGCCGGTCAATTCATCGGGAATATGATGAAATCCGGGAACGATATTTACAAAAAAACCGACGGAAAGTATCCTTACCCCTGAGCAAGGCCAGAGAAAATCGGTTTACCGTGGATTGGTCTTCCTATTCGCCGCCTGAACCCCGCACTAAGGGCCCGCAAATTTTAACGGACTTCCCCTTATCCGAGTTGGAACCCTTTATCGACTGGAGTCCCTTTTTTGCAGCCTGGGATTTGAAAGGTAAATACCCCGACATTCTGCAAAATCCCCGCACCGGTGCACAGGCCGGAGCATTGTTCGGAGACGCCCGGGAACTTCTCGAACAGATTATCGCCGATAAAAGTCTGAAAGCCCACGGGGTCTTGGGACTTTTTCCTGCAAATTCCGTCGGGGATGATATTGAAGTTTATACGAATGAAGATCGTACCGGTTTGAGGACCACTCTGCACCATCTGAGACAGCAGATGCCAAAATCTTCCGATCAGCCCAATTACTGCCTGGCAGATTTTATTGCACCGGCGGACCGGCAAATACCGGATTGGATCGGCGCATTTGCCGTGACTGTCGGCGATGGGGTTGAGGAGTTATCCGAAAAATATCTCAGGCAGTCCGATGATTATCGCAGCATCCTGGTAAAATTGCTGGCAGACCGGCTGGCGGAGGCTTTCGCCGAAAGGCTGCATCAGTTGGTGCGGACAGAGTATTGGGGTTACGCTAAAGATGAGCGGTCATCCCCTGATGATCTGGTGCGGGAAAATTACCGGGGAATCCGTCCGGCCCCGGGGTATCCGGCCTGCCCGGACCACTCGGAAAAAGAGACTTTATTCGACCTTCTGGAAGTGACGGCAGCAACGGGGATGAAACTAACGGAAAATTATGCCATGCTGCCGGCGGCTTCTGTTTCAGGCTGGTATTTTTCTCACCCGTCAGCTCGTTATTTCGGGGTGGGAACCATCGCCCGGGATCAACTGGTTGATTACGCCCGGAGAAAAGGCCTCGAAATTCAGACAGCCCGAAAACTACTGGCATCAAACTACAGGAATTCAGCTTAACGGAAAATACTGCATGAAAGTCATCGAACATCTTGAAAAAGCAACTGCTCCTCTTTTCAGCTTTGAGATCATCCCGCCTGTGCGGGGCAAAAGCGCAAAAGAGATCCTGGATATTGTCGAGCAGCTTCAGCCCTACACGCCGCCTTTCATCGATGTGACCAGTCATTCTGCCGAAGCCTATTATGAAGAAACAGATGACGGCTCCATCAATCGACGCATCCGTAAAAAACGGCCTGGCACCATCAGCATCTGCGGGATCATACAAAATCGTTTTAACATTGATACTGTGGCCCATCTGCTGTGCCGGGGGTTTTCCAAAGAAGAAACTGAAGATGCCGTGATCGAACTGAATTACCTGGGCATTCATAATGTCCTCGTAATCCGGGGGGATGAAACCAATTATAAGAAACCGGTGCGTCAGGATCGTTCCATTAATCTTTATGCCGCGGATCTGGTAAAACAGGTCAACCACCTGAGGCAGGGGGCCTACCTGGAAGATATCATCAATGCAGATCCCATCGATATGTGCGTAGGGGTGGGAGGCTATCCGGAAAAACATTTTGAAGCGCCAAATTTAAAGACGGACATTCAATATCTGAAAAAGAAGATCGACGCCGGGGCCGACTACATCGTCACGCAGATGTTTTTTGACAACCGGGTTTATTTTGATTTTGTAGATCGCTGCCGAAAGGCCGGTATTCAGGTCCCCATCATCCCCGGCATCAAGCTGCTGGACAATCCCCGGCAGCTTCGGTCCATTCCGCGCTCTTTCCATATCAATCTCCCGGATGATCTGGTCGATGAAGTCATGGAAAATCCCGACCATTGCCGCGAAATCGGGATGGACTGGTGTAAAAAACAGAGCGAAGAATTACTCAACTCAGGTGTGAGCTGCATTCATTATTATATTTTAAATGATACGAGCTCCGTAAGACAGGTTCTCGATAAATTACGCTCCTGATATTTTATCAATTCTTTAAAAGTGAAGGGAAAATGAAGTGAAATACGTGTTTACATCCGAATCGGTTACAGAAGGTCATCCGGACAAAGTCTGTGATAAAATATCGGATGCAATCTTAGATGACATTCTCTCGCGGGATCCCGAAGCCCGGGTTGCCTGCGAAACTTTGGCCACCACGGGTCTGGTGCTGATCTCCGGAGAGATCACAACGGAAACATTTTGTGATTTTCAGGAAGTTGCCAGATCTACGCTGAAAGAGATCGGCTACACCAGTCCGGAATCAGGGTTCAACTGGAAAGATTGTTCAGTTCTGAATTCCGTGCACGAGCAGAGCCCGGAAATTGCTCAGGGGGTCAATGAAGGAGAGGGTGACGAGACCGGTCAGGGTGCCGGTGACCAGGGTCTGATGTTTGGCTATGCCTGCAGAGAGACACCTGAACTGATGCCCCTGCCCATTCAACTCGCCCACCGGCTCACCGAGCGGTTGACTCAAGTTCGGAAAGATAAAATTCTGCCCTGGCTCAGACCGGATGGAAAATCACAAGTCACGGTTGAATACTCCGACGGAGTGCCCACACGGGTTACCAATGTGGTGATCGCCACACAGCATAAAGACATGCTGGAGGAATTCCAGACGGAACAAAAAGAACATGACTTTATCAGGAAAGCCGTCATCGAGCAGGTCGTCCAGCCCGTTTTAAAACAGGCCGGTATTGCCTTTGAACAGGCTATCATCGTAAACGGGACAGGGAGATTCGTGCTGGGGGGACCCGAGGCCGATACAGGGCTCACAGGACGCAAGATCATCGTCGATACATACGGAGGCTATGCCCCTCATGGCGGCGGCGCCTTTTCCGGAAAAGACCCTTCCAAGGTGGATCGTTCCGCAACTTACATGGCCCGTTATATTGCGAAAAATATCGTTGCCGCCGGCCTTGCAGAAAACTGCGAGGTTCAGTTATCCTATGGTATTGGTGTGGCCGAACCCACGTCGGTACAGGTGAAAACTTTCGGCACCGGGAAGCTCCCCGATGATCAGCTCACCGGGATCGTGACGGAAACCTTCGCCTTGAGACCCAAGGATATTATCCGTCATCTGGATCTTAAAAAGCCCCGGTATAAAGCTGCGGCTGCCTATGGTCATTTTGGACGTGAAACCAGTGATTTCACCTGGGAAAAAACAGATATGATCGAAACTCTGAAAAAATATTTAAAGAAAGATGCCTAACATGAACTCCACCTCAACAGACACACTTGAAATGCTGCCTTACAAAGTCGCGGATATCTCTCTGGCAGACTTCGGCCGGAAAGAGATCCTTTTGGCAGAAAATGAAATGCCCGGCCTAATGTCCCTCAGGGAAAAGTACGGCAGCAGCAAACCCCTCGCCGGGGCAAAAATCGCCGGCTGCATACACATGACGATCCAGACAGCGGTGCTGGTTGAAACTCTGGTCAAACTCGGTGCACAGGTTCGCTGGTCCTCCTGTAATATATTCTCTACACAGGATCATGCTGCGGCCGCACTCGCCGACGAAGGGATCCCGGTTTTTGCCTGGAAGGGAGAAACGGAGGATGAATACTGGTGGTGCATCGAGCAAACCCTGGATTTTGGCAACGGGACCGGTCCTGATCTGCTCCTTGATGACGGCGGCGACCTGACGAAAGTTGTGCTGGAAAACCGCACCGAACTCATCCCCTCGATCCGGGGCGTATCGGAAGAAACCACCACCGGTGTGCACCGCCTTTACGATCTTTGGGAACGAGAGGAATTGCCCTTCCCCGCCGTAAATGTGAATGACTCCGTCACAAAATCCAAATTCGACAATAAATACGGCTGCCGGGAATCGCTGGCGGATGGCATCAAGCGAGGAACCGATATCATGATCGCCGGAAAAACGGTCGTGGTTTGCGGTTACGGAGATGTTGGCAAGGGCTGTGCCCAATCCATGAAGGGTTACGGCGCCAAAGTTGTCGTCACTGAGATCGACCCCATCAACGCGCTCCAGGCAGCTATGGAGGGCTTTACCGTCAGAACCATGGACTCGGTTGCCGCCACGGGAGATATCTTTGTCACCGCAACAGGCTGTAAAGATGTCATCACCGGGGAACACCTGGAAAAAATGAAAAACAATGCCATCGTCTGCAATATCGGTCATTTCGACCATGAGATCGATGTCGCCTATCTCGAATCCAGAGCCGATATCAAAGAATTCAATGTAAAACCCCAGGTGGACAGGTTTGAATTCCCGGACGGTCATTCGATACTGCTGCTTTCCAGAGGGCGCCTGGTGAACCTGGGCAATGCAACCGGACACCCCTCTTTCGTCATGTCCACTTCATTTACAAATCAGATCCTGGCCCAGATCGCCCTGTGGGAGGGAAATGTGGGCGCCGGTGTCCATGTTCTGCCCAAACCACTTGATGAGGAAGTCGCCCGCCTGCACCTGAAGCATCTGGATGCGGAACTGACCGTCCTCACAGACGAACAGGCCGAATACCTGGGCCTCCCGAAAAAAGGACCCTTCAAACCGGATTATTATCGGTATTAAAGAGTAAAGATAAAAGAGTATACGAGTTAGTGGTCTAATGTGCTTTGCTAGTCTTGGTTACGATGGATCCAAGGATATTCATCAATTCTTCAGATTCCTTTATCAGGGGTTCAGGTTTGATATTATCACGGTTTGAGCCACTTATTTTATCAATAATCCTCAACCAGTAATTTGATTCTCTCATCTCGCGTAATGCGATCCTGACTTTATTGTTAAAATCCGCTTTAGATGACCCGGCCTGACTCTCTTCATAGTTCGCCCCTGAAGATGTAGCACTTTTAGCAAGCTGATATCGGATGACCCGAAATTCAGTGGTCTTGGGCAGCTTTGGTAAATAATTTAAAATATCGACAGCAAAATTAAATAATCGTTCTGAAAGATTATTCCTATCCACCAAAATTTCTTTATCTTTAATCTTTTATCTTCCTGCATCTGCATCTTTAATCTTTTTCCTTTTATCTTCTATCTTTCTTCGTCTTTCGTTGCCGCAACACCGATCTGATAATAGGTAAAACCGAGCTGCCGCAGCTTTGTGCGGTTATACTGATTCCTGCCATCGAATATAATGGGAGTTTTCAGGCGGTTCTTTATCTCGGTGAAATCAGGGCTCCTGAATTCCTTCCATTCGGTAAGGAGTAAGAGGGCATCAGCGCCGTCGAGAGCCTCATATTTGTTTTGACAGTAGGTAAGTCCTTCAACGCCCTTAAAATAAAGGTCTTTGGCCTGTTGGGTAGCATGGGGATCAAATGCCCGGATGACGGCACCTTTGTCGATCAAAGCGGGGATTACCGTCAGACTGGGAGCTTCACGCATGTCATCCGTTTCGGGTTTAAAGGAAAGACCCCATACGGCAAATTTTCGGTCTTTCAGAGCTGCCCCTTCAGAATTTGTCGAAAAATGCGCAATAATTCTGTTTACAAAATGAACCCGCTGGTTCCGGTTGATGGAGACCACAGCCCTGATCAATTCGGGGTCCATCCCCTGGGATTCCGCCGTCCGGATTAACGCCCTTACATCCTTGGGGAAACAGCTCCCGCCGAAGCCGATGCCCGGATAGATGAACCGAAATCCAATCCGCTGGTCACTGCCAATGCCCTGACGGACCTGGTTGACATCGGCACCGACTTTCTCGCAAATACTGGCAATCTCGTTCATAAATGAGATCTTGGTGGCCAGCATGGCATTCGCCGCATATTTGGTCATCTCAGCACTGCGGACATCCATGGCAATAAAGCGTTCGTGATTCATGGTAAAAGGCCGGTATAATTCCTGCATGATCTCCAGGGCTCTCTCACTGTCAGTTCCGACGACGACCCGGTCGGGTTTCATGAAATCATGAATGGCGGCTCCTTCCTTGAGAAATTCAGGATTTGAGACGACGTCAAAGGGAATAGAGACCTGTCTGCGTTCAAGTTCGGCCCGGATAGCTGCCTGCACCCGATCTGCGGTACCTACGGGGACGGTAGATTTATCCACAACCACCAGATAATCGGTGATCTCCCGGCCGATCTCTTCGGCAACACCGAGCACATATTTCAGATCGGCGCTGCCATCTTCGCCCTGGGGAGTTCCCACAGCAATAAACGCCACCTTTGCGCTGACAAGCGCATTTTTCAGATCCGTGCTGAAATGCAGCGTTTCCTTTGTAAAACCTTCCGTGATCAGCCGTCCCAGCCCGGGTTCGTAAATCGGGATTATACCATTGTTCAGGTCTCTGATCTTTTGCCGGTCAATATCCACACAGGTGACATCATTGCCCATTTCTGCAAAACAGGCGCCTGTTACAAGCCCCACATAACCGGTTCCGATGATCGTTATTTTCATAGCTTATTTAATTAAATTGTGATAATTTACGAATATGAAGTTCCTGTAAGCAAACAATTTACCACGATATTCACAAGACCTGGTCAAACCCTGTCCGGACATCAGTGCGGTCAGCTGGAATGCAGGTTCCGCCATAATCACACCGGCTGCAGGATCTTTCCCATTAACCCGGCAGCCTGGTATCTTCATGTAGGTTTCAGAGATCAATTCCATAGGAAAATCCCACTAAGAAATCCGTGGAATCCGACTGCAGCCAGTTTTGATAGATGGCAAAATAGGGCCTATAGGTGAAGGATACCAGCCTGATCTGAAACCTGAATTCAACAGGTGTTCGCTCTTTAAAATTAAAATAATCAATCTTATGATCCACGGGATCGTACTCCGTTGTAAGATCCTGCTCTCCAATCCAGCCTTCGTGAATTCTGACGGATGCTTCGACCTTTTTTTCATAGTTGTACTTTAAATAGACATCGACCGATTGTGAATGAGGGGAACGCAGCCCCAGCGGCAGTCCGTGCCGCTCAGGTGTTGTGGCGGGACCGGAGTGAAGATACAGCCAGGGACTGGCATATCCGTATTCCACGGTCACTTTAAAATTGTCCATCACGGAAGAAAATCCTCCCAGAACTCCGAATACATTCTGCCTGTGGGCCTGATCTTCAGGATCAATCTGAAACTCATCAATTATCCACTCGTTGTAAAGCCTGGTTTTTCCAAAGCGATAATTCCAGCCAAATCCCAGGAAGCCATTATCCGAATCCCGGACATTTTGAGGTTCTTCGTGTATTTCTTCGGCGAACAGCAGACCCAGGGGTGTCAGATAATAAAACTCAATATTTCTGCCCACTCCCGTGGAAACGATAAATTCCTGAAATGTAACCTCCAGTTTATCCGTGAGAGCAAAACTCAGTTTGCGGTTGTAAAAATATCTGTGATAAACGGCGCGTCCATTATCGCCGGATTCAAGCGTCCGGTTATCCAACTGCCCCACCCGATAATCCAGCCTGAATTTTTTATAAGTGAACTGATAGTAAAACTGGTCGGTGGCAGGAGCCTTAGGAGAGAGGAGCAGATCCAGCAGCTCTCCGGTATTCCGGCTGAACATTCTGCCGAACCTGACGACCTGATGATTGCGTTTCCACTGCAGATAACTCACATCCGTGATGGCGTTCAGGTTGTTGCGGGTCATATTCCGGTTATACCAGACATAATGATCAAAAGAATAATTCGTATTGAACAGGAGGTTACGATGCCGGAGCGTAAGTTCTTCGGTTATCGTTAAATTTACATCAAAAGCAATGGCAAATGACCGGATTCCCGTCTCGGGTGTCACGGTCAGTCGACTCCCGGCCCGGCTGCCGGCCAGCATGAGAAGAGGAATAAGTGCTAACAGGTAGTGTTTCATCCGGCCGCGGGATCAACTTTCAGCTACGTAAGGAGTGTACTCTTTCACGAATTTTCTGAGGGTGCTGATGACAGCGGCCCGGTCCTGCTCGTTGCAGTGATGGCGCAGTTCCGTTACGGCTTTATTGATGGTCACCCAGTCAATAGAATCCTCCTTGGCTTTCATGATGCGCGGATGATCCGTCTTGGCCGTATTATTGCCGATTAGTAATTCTTCATATAATTTTTCACCCGGCCGTAAACCGGTGATCTCCACGGGAATATCCCCCTGCGGGAATTCTTCATCTTTGGGTTTCAGACCGCAGAGATAGATCATTTTATAGGCCAGGTCCAATATCTTGACGGGACTGCCCATATCCAGCACAAAAACCTCGCCTCCATCTGCCATTGCCCCCGCCTGGATCACCAGTTGAACCGCTTCCGGGATGGACATAAAATACCTTAATACTTCCGGGTGAGTCACCGTAACCGGCCCCCCTTCTGCGATCTGTTTTCTGAACAGGGGCACCACGGACCCGGCGGAGTCAAGCACATTCCCGAACCGCACCATGGTGAAACAGGTCTCAGGATGCTGATCATTCAAAGCCTGGAGGATGAGTTCGGCAAATCTTTTGGAGGCTCCCATCACATTCGTGGGGCGGACCGCTTTATCCGTACTGATGAGAACAAAGGACTCAACATCGGCATTAGCCGCGGCTGTCGCCACCCGGAAGGTGCCGATCACATTATTCCAGACACCGGCAATGGGATTTATCTCAACCATGGGGACGTGTTTGTAGGCGGCGGCATGATAGACCGTCTGGACTTTGTGGGCCGTCATGGCGTTGTAAACCTGTTCCTCATTCAGGATGGAACCCAGGATCGGGATGACCTTATTGCTGTTTTCCCCTACAACCCCCTCCTGCGTGACGGAATATAAATTGAACTCCGAACGTTCCAGCAGGACCAGTTTTTCCGGTTTCAGTTCAAGGATCTGCCGGCAGAGTTCGGAACCGATAGAACCGCCCGCACCGGTCACCAGAACGGATTTCCCCGTAATATTTTTTTCCAGCAGACCCTTGATGGGGGTCACGGGTTCCCGGCCCAGGATATCTTCCACTTCGACTTTGACCACATTGTCAACGGAGATATTTCCATCGATGATCTTCTCGAGCCCAGGCAATTCCCGAACCTCTACAGGATACTGGGTGATCATCTTCAGTAAAGCCCGGCGCAGGCTGCGTGAAAGGGACGGAATAGCCAGAAAAACCAATTTCAAATTCCGATTCTGGACCAGCTCGGGAATCGCATCAGGGGGATGAATGGTCTCCGAGTTGAGAATCGTACCCCATTTCTGGGAATCGTCATCGATCAACCCGATGAGATTGTATTTATCATTCTGACGGATACTGTCAACCAGCATGGCCCCGGCCTTTCCCGCACCGTAAATAGCAACGGCTTTTGAATCTTTACGGCCCCGGTCGGTGAAGGTGTATAAGAGCCAGCGCGCCAGATAGCGGTTTCCGATGGTCAAGATGATGGCCACAAACCAGAAAATGATCAGAACGGATCGGGGGAATGTCAGGTCTTTCACGATCATCATCAAAAACCCGATGATCAGGATCGCCAGGGTCACGGATTCGATGGTGGCCCTGACGGCGTTCATCCCCATGTAGCGTAAAACCGACTGATAAAAACCGCTTTTCATATAGATCGGTATTGTGACCAGGGGGAAAAGGAACAGGATCCACCAGCTTCTGTGAAGCTCTTCGAGGGGTACTAATCTTCCCAGCTTCAGCGCATAAGCCGTGTACATGGATAAGGGCAGCACGATCACGTCTGTTGCAATCAGCAGCAGTTTTTTTTGTCGCCGGTCCAGATGCAGGACATATAGTAATATTTTTTTAATCATATTCCCGGATAGAATTTACTGTATTTTAGAGCATTCAAATCGAATTTATTGAGGAAATTAAAAAATATTTTTAGTCTTAATTTACCCGAGTTTCGATAGGATAAGATCGATAATGCGATCCTGGTCGGCTTCCCGGAGGTCCGACCCTGAGGGCAGGCACAGGCCGTCCTCGAACAGATGATCCGAGACACTCAGCCCTTCTGTTCCGGTCACATAGTCATAGCTGCGGTACAGGGGCTGGAGGTGCATGGGCTTCCAG
>JAADGM010000015.1 GCA_013152375.1 FCB group bacterium
CATTGATCATTTGGGGAACCGGAGGGTTCGTACGGTCGGTGAGCAGCTGGCCAATCAATTAAACATAGCCCTCAGTCGTATGCAGCGCACAATCCGTGAGCGCATGAATCAAAGGGAAGCTGAAAGTCTTACGCCCCAGGACCTGGTGAACTCGAAAATCGTTACTTCAGTGCTGAACACTTTTTTTGGTACCAGCCAGCTTTCACAATTCATGGATCAGACCAACCCCTTATCCGAAGTGACCCATAAACGGCGCATGTCTTCTCTTGGGCCGGGCGGACTTACCCGGGAGAGGGCCGGATTTGAAGTACGTGATGTGCATCATACACACTACGGCAGGCTTTGCCCTATTGAAACCCCTGAAGGACCCAACATTGGTTTGATCAGTTCTCTTGCTACACATGCGATAATTAATAATCTTGGTTTTATTGAATCTCCTTATCGCAGAGTAGAACATCTCGAAAACGGCAAATACGAAATCAGAGATAATGTCGAATATCTTTCGGCGGATGACGAAGACCGCGTGTACATTGCCCGGGCGGGTGAGGAGTACAAGAACGGGAAATTCATTAACGAAGAAATCGTCGCCCGAAAGGGTGATGATTTTCCGATTGTTTCGGCCAATGAAATCGATTATATTGATGTTTCCCCTATCCAGATGGTGAGTATCTCAGCAGCATTGATCCCATTTTTGGATCACAACGATGCAAACCGTGCACTTATGGGCTCAAACATGATGCGTCAGGCAGTACCACTATTACAACCCCAGGCACCTATCGTCGGAACCGGAATGGAAGCTAAATTAGCGAAGGACTCCCGTTCCGCAGTGGTCAGCGATGTCACGGGAACAGTGGTCTCAGTGTCGGCCGATGAGATCGGGATCAGAACCGAAAGTCAGCCGGATGAGGTAACTCTGGTCCCTGATGAAAATCTGAAGATCTTCAAATTAAATAAATTTCTGCGGACAAATCAGAACACCTGCATAAATCAAAAGCCGCTGGTGCTTCCAGGGGACAAGGTTAAAGCCGGAGATGTCATTGCGGACGGCGCCTCTACGGATCGTGGAGAATTAGCACTAGGCAGAAATCTGAAGGTTGCCTTTATGCCCTGGCGCGGTTACAATTTTGAAGATGCCATTATCATCAATGAGCGCCTGGTGAAGGAGGACGTTTTCACCTCTATCCACATGAAAGAGTTCGAGGTGGAGATCCGGGATACCAAAAGGGGTGAAGAAGAACTGACAAACGAGATCCCCAATGTGAGTGAAGAAGCTACCCGCAATCTGGATGAACTGGGCATTATTCGGGAGGGTGCCGAAGTGGAACCGGGAGATATCCTGGTGGGCAAAGTGACACCCAAGGGCGAAACGGATCCCACACCTGAAGAGAAGCTGCTGCGAGCTATTTTTGGTGAAAAAGCCGGTGATGTCAAAGACGCTTCCAAACGCTGTGACGCAGGTATCTCCGGCGTTGTCATCAACACCCAGTTGTTTGAGAGAAAGAGTGTAGCCATCAGATCCGAAGAGAAAATGCAGATACGGGAACTCCAGAGAGCTGCAAGAAAAGACCGGGTAAAATTGATGGAGAAACGGAATCTGTTGCTCTACAATCAGCTTGAAAATCAAACTTCGGGTGGCATCCGATCCGCCATCGACAATAAAACGCTCATCAAAGCAAAAACCCTGTTGACACGGGATAGAGTTGAAAATCTGGATTTGGACCGCGTTTCACTGAAATCACCCTGGGTGGAAAATCCGGCCGTTTGGAATAATATCCTTAAGATCTGGGAAAACTATCAGAAGAATCTGCGTCAATTGGAAGAGCGTCTTGAAAAAGAAGTTTATAAATTGAAGGTCGGGGATGATCTGCAGCAGGGTGTGATGAAGCTCGCAAAGGTCTATCTGGCCCAGAAGCGTAAAATCTCCGTGGGTGATAAAATGGCGGGACGGCACGGGAATAAGGGTATTATTTCCATTATCGTACCGGAAAATGACATGCCCTTCATGGAAGACGGTTCAACGGTTGATATTGTACTCAATCCTTTGGGAGTGCCCTCCAGAATGAATTTAGGGCAGCTCTATGAGACAATGCTGGGCTGGGTTGGTGAAAAAACCAATAAAATGTTCGCTACGCCCGTTTTTGACGGTGCTTCTCATGAAGAGGTGAAGAAGCTGCTGAAAGGCGCAGGACTGCCTGAGAACAGCAAGGTTGATCTGTGGGATGGCCGAACCGGTGAGAAAATAGCTGATAAGGTTGCCGTTGGTGTGATCTATATGCTGAAACTGTCTCATCAGGTTGACGATAAAATGCACTCAAGGTCCACAGGCCCTTATTCTTTGATCACACAACAGCCGCTGGGCGGCAAAGCCCAATCCGGCGGTCAAAGATTCGGTGAGATGGAAGTCTGGGCATTAGAAGCCTACGGCGCGGCCCATACGCTGCAGGAGATACTCACGGTGAAATCCGACGACGTTGAGGGGCGGAACCGTTTGTACAATTCTCTTGTTAGGGGTACCAACCCACCCGATGCAAATGTACCTGAATCCTTCAATGTGCTTGTCAAAGAGCTCGAAGGCCTCGGGTTAAATGTTATCTTAGATTAAATTCCAGGAGGAACTCAGTGGCATTCTCAAGTATGTCAAGCCGAAAGGCAAATACCTTCAATTCAATTACACTTGGAATTGCATCTCCAGAATTGATTCTAGAGAGATCCCACGGTGAAGTTTTAAAACCGGAAACCATAAATTACCGGTCCTATAAACCCGAAAAGGATGGTCTCTTTTGCGAAAAGATTTTCGGTCCCACAAAAGATTGGGAATGCCACTGCGGAAAGTATAAACGCATCCGCTACCGGGGAATTATTTGCGACCGGTGCGGTGTGGAAGTTACCCGAAAAACCGTCCGCCGGGAAAGAATCGGTCACATTACACTGTCCGTTCCCGTGGTGCACATCTGGTTCCTGCGTTCCATTCCCAGTAAAATCAGTTATCTGCTGGGTTACACTACCAAGCAGCTGGAATCCGTCACCTATTACGAAAAATATGTGATCACTAATCCGGGTGAATCCGGCCGGCAGTATGGAGAATTGATCGGGGAAGATGAATACCTGGAATTAGAAGATAAATACGGTATTAATACGGTATCGGACGACGATGTGGACGAAGACCGGTATTTCGAAGCTCTCATGGGTGGAATTGCTATCCGGCGTCTGCTGGCAGATCTGGATGTGGTCAAAACCATTGAAGACCTGACTCTCATGGTGAAGACGCAAAAAATATCCATGCAGAAAAAAGAGAACGCCCTCAAAAGACTCCGTGTTTTAAAACAGTTTGATCCTCGTTCTCAAAAGAAAATCATCAACAAACCGGACTGGATGGTGGTCAGCATCCTGCCAGTGATTCCACCGGAGTTAAGGCCCTTGGTACCTCTCGACGGCGGTCGGTTTGCTGCATCAGATCTGAATGATCTATATCGGCGCGTCATTATCCGGAATAACCGGCTAAAACAGCTCATTGAGATCAAGGCACCGGACGTTATTCTGAGAAATGAAAAAAGAATGCTGCAGGAAGCTGTAGATGCGCTGCTTGACAACAGCAGACTCCAGTCAGCCGTAAGGAGTGGAACCCGCCGGCCTCTGAAATCTCTCAGTGATTCCTTAAAAGGTAAAACCGGTCGATTTCGTCAAAACCTGTTGGGAAAACGGGTTGATTATTCCGGTCGTTCAGTGATCGTAGTTGGACCCCACCTGAAACTTCATGAATGCGGACTGCCCAAAGAAATGGCAATTGAGCTGTTCAAACCGCAGGTGATCAAACAACTTATCGATCGCGGATACACCAGGACTCCTCGAAGCGCCAAAATGATCGTTGAGAAGAAATCACCTGAAGTTTTCAAAGTTCTCGAATATGTCGTCAGAGATCATCCCATTCTGTTAAACCGTGCTCCGACCCTTCACAGGCTCGGAATTCAGGCTTTTCAGCCCGTTCTGGTGGATGGACGTGCCATTCATTTGCATCCTCTGGTCTGTGCAGCTTTTAATGCTGACTTTGACGGTGACCAGATGGCCGTACATGTCCCTCTTTCTGCAGAGGCCAGAATGGAAGCCTGGCTACTGATGTTATCCAGCCATAATATCCTTCATCCGGCTAATGGGAAACCGATTGCCATCCCCTCTCAGGATATGGTCCTTGGAGTTCATTTCCTCACACTGCCGAAGAAAGGCGCTCTGGGGGAAGGCTCCATGATCTCTTCAGCACATGAAGCTCAGCTCGCTGTGGATAACCAGGAAATTGATTTGCATGCGATCGTTGATTATCGCCATGGTGAGGAATGGATCCGGGGAACGACCATTGGCAGAATTCTTTTTAACAGCATTACCCCAGATGGAATGCCTTACTTCGATCAGGTTATCTCAAAAAAGGTACTTGAGAAAATCGTGGGACTGAGTTACCGCGAACGCGGGAACTATCAGACGGTCCAATTTCTGGATAAGTTAAAAGATATTGGTTTTTACTATGCATTTAAAAGCGGAGCTTCCATTGCCATCTCGGATATTCTGATCCCGAACAGCAAGGGTGAGATCATTGGCAAATCTGATAAGGAAGTAAAAAGTATTCAGGATAAATTTGATCGGCAGGTGCTGACGGAGGGTGAGCGCTATAATAAAATCATTGATATCTGGACACACACCACACAACAGGTTGCACATCAGATGTTTGTTGAACTGGAAAATGATCGACAGGGTTTTAATCCCCTGTACATGATGGCCAACTCAGGCGCCCGTGGCAGTCAGGATCAGATCAAGCAGCTCGCTGGTATGCGCGGCCTGATGGCCAAACCTAAAAAGAGCATGACGGGTTCAGCAGGTGAAATTATAGAAAACCCGATCAAATCGAATTTCAAAGAAGGACTCACTGTATTCGAATATTTTATTTCGACACACGGTGCGCGTAAAGGTCTTGCAGATACGGCGCTGAAAACGGCAGATGCTGGTTATTTGACGAGACGGCTGGTGGATGTTGCACAGGACGTGACTATCACAAAAGAAGATTGCGGGACTATCCAGGGCGTCATTATGGAGGATTTGAAGGAGGGCGAGGATATTATTGAACCTCTGATTGACAGAATCTTCGGCCGGACGACCCTTGAACCCGTTATTGATCCGATCGATGGTACAGAGATCGTCGGTGCTGATGCATTAATTGACCATAAGATTGCCCAGAAAATTGAAAATAGTAATGTCTATCAGGTTAAAGTCCGCTCAATATTGACCTGTGAAGAAGAGCGGGGAATCTGCAAGAAATGCTATGGTATTAACCTGGCAGTAAATCGTCCGGTGCTGATTGGCGACGTAGTCGGGATCATGGCCGCGCAGTCCATTGGAGAGCCCGGTACTCAGTTGACTTTGAGGACCTTCCATATCGGGGGTACTGCCGCAAGGATCATCGAGCAATCTGAAACAGTTACCAAGCGCGGCGGAACTATCAAGTTGAATGATATGGTAAAGACGGTTGAAGTAACTGACGATGAAACCGGTGAAAAACAGAATATTGTCATTGCCCGTAAGGGAATTGTTGAGGTAATTGATGATTCCGGCAGATCTTTATCATCGAGAAATGTTCCTTATGGTTCAGTTTTGATGGTGAAAGACGGTGAAAAAGTTAAAGGTGGAGCCGTTCTGTTCAAATGGGATCCTTATACAGATGTAATTCTCGCTGTCGAGAATGGTACCGTCCATTTCGATGATATAATCGAAGGAGAAACCTTTGTTGAAGAGGCAGTGGAGGGCGGTAAGAAGATGGCCGTGATCACTGAGTCACGGAATAGAAACCTGAATCCGCGGATCACACTGGTGAAACCTTCCGGTGAACTGATTCCCGGCAGTTCCAGTATTCTTCCGGTAAAAGCTACGGTTCTGGTGAAGGATGGCCAAACGGTTAAGGCAGGTGATATTATCGTAAAGATCCCAAGAGAGACCGGTAAGACCAGAGATATCACCGGGGGACTGCCCAGAATCGCCGAGCTGTTTGAAGCCCGCCAGCCCAGTAATCCTGCCGTAGTTACTGAAATTGACGGTAAAGTTAAGCACGGCAAAATTAAAAGAGGTGTCCGTGAGATACACATTATTGGCCGTGAGGAGGAAAAAGTCTATAAAATCCCCTACGGTAAGCATGTGATCGTCCATGATGGAGATTTCGCATTTGCAGGCGATAGATTGTGTGAAGGTTCGGTATCGCCTCAGGATATTCTTGCCATCCGCGGTGCAGCCAGAATTCAGGAATATCTGGTAGATGCAATCCAGGAAGTATATCGTTTACAGGGTGTTGCCATTAATGACCGGCATATTGAAGTAATTGTTCGTCAGATGATGCGTAAAGTCGAAATCCTGGATTCGGGAGATACGCCCTTCCTCGCTGGGGATCGTGTAGGTAAATTCGTAGTGAAGAAAATGAACCAGGATATTCTGAAAAAAGTCGTTGTAATTGACGCGGGGGATTCCGATTATCAGATTGGAGATATAACGCTTGCTACGAATATCAGAGAAATGAACAAAGAACTCAAGGAGGCCGGAAAAAAGGGAGTCAAGTTCACTAAGGCGCAACCTGCTACCTTCAGACCCTTGTTGCTTGGGATTACCCGGGCAGCCTTGAATACGGAGAGTTTTATTTCGGCAGCCTCCTTCCAGGAGACTACAAGAGTTCTGACGGATGCGGCAGTTGAGGGCAAAACGGATTACCTGAACGGCCTTAAAGAAAACGTCATCATCGGCCGTTTAATTCCTGCGGGAACAGGTGCGCCGAAAAACAGAAATATCATCGTTCGGAAAATACATGAAAGCAGCGAAGAAGAGGACTTTCAGGGGTATGATTCAGAGGATGATTTTGCAAATTTAAATTAATTATTTAATTGTTTACGAAATTAAATTAGTCGTAATATTATAGGCTTTTTTGGAGATTAGATGCCGACGATAAATCAACTTGTTAGAAAAGGAAGAAAGGTACAAAAACGCAAGAATAAGGTGCCCGCATTAAAAGGGTGCCCTCAGAAAAGAGGCGTTTGTACACGTGTCTATACAACGACACCTAAAAAACCGAATTCCGCCCTGCGGAAAGTCGCTCGTGTTCGTTTATCCACCGGACAGGAGGTGACTGCATATATTCCCGGAGAGGGACACAATCTTCAAGAGCACTCCATTGTGCTGATTGAGGGCGGGAGAGTAAAAGATTTGCCGGGTGTCAGATACCACGTTATTCGTGGTGTTCTCGATCCCGCCGGCGTAGATGGTCGGAAAACAAGCCGTTCGAGATACGGTGTCAAAAAGCCAAAATAATTGAAAAATCATGCGTAGAAGAAGACCTGAAAGAAGACAAATTTTACCTGATCCGCTTTATAGTGATCTGCTGGTGGCAAAATTCATTAATAATTTAATGAACGCCGGCAAAAAAAGTACAGCGGAGAAGATATTTTATCATGCTTTGGAAATAATCAAATCCAAGGATAAGAAATCCGACAGCCTCGAAATTTTTAAAAAAGCAATTGAGAATGTTGCCCCTATTTTAGAGGTTAAATCCAAACGTATCGGTGGTGCAACATATCAGGTACCCACAGAGGTTCCTGACAACCGCCGGATGGCACTTGCCATGCGCTGGCTGATTAAATATGCGAAATCCAGGCGTGGAAGCACGATGGCCGATCGACTGGCAGCAGAATTTATGTCAGCGGCAAAAAGTGAAGGCGGTGCTGTTAAGAAGAGGGAAGATACACATAAAATGGCGGAAGCCAATAAAGCATTTGCTCATTTTCGGTAGATAGTGCAAAAGATTCCTTTAACCCACGTCCGTAATATCGGTATAATGGCGCACATCGATGCTGGTAAGACCACATTGACTGAGCGCATTTTGTATTATACTGGGCGCACCCATCGTCTGGGTGAGGTTCATAATGGTGCTGCCACGATGGACTGGATGGAGCAGGAAAAAGAGCGGGGTATCACGATCACCTCTGCTGCCACCACGGCTTTTTGGAAAGGCGACCGTATTAACATTATCGATACTCCCGGCCATGTTGATTTTACAATTGAGGTTGAGAGATCTTTAAGGGTGTTGGATGGAGCTATTGCCCTGTTCTGCGCTGTTGGCGGTGTCGAGCCGCAGTCTGAAACGGTATGGCGTCAGGCCGATAAATACAGTGTCCCCCGAATTGCCTTTGTGAATAAGATGGATAGGACCGGTGCGGATTTTTATAATGTCCTTGAAATGCTGAAGGAAAGGCTTAAGGCAAACCCTGTACCCGTCGTTCTGCCTATCGGAGCAGGGGATCTGTTTACGGGTCTTATCGATTTGGTTAAAATGGAAGCAATCGTTTATACCTCGGAAGACGGATCAACTTTCGAGTACGTCAACATACCGGATGACATGTTGCAGGATGCGCAGAAATGGCGCAGACACCTCGTTGAGGAAGTCGCTTCCTATGATGAGCGTCTGATGGATAAGTACTTAGCCGAAGAAGAGATCTTGCCCGATGAGATAAAAAAGGCGATTCGCCTAGCCTGTATAGACGGCTCCATGATTCCGACTTTCTGCGGTTCTGCTTTTAAAAATAAAGGGGTTCAAAGAACGCTTGACGGCGTCATTGACTTTTTGCCCTCACCGCTGGATGTCGGCCACATCACCGGTGTTGACGTGAATGACCCCTCAAAAACAATTGAAAGAAACCCCAATGACGATGAACCGTTCAGCGCGCTGGCATTTAAAATCATGACCGATCCCTATGTGGGGCGTTTGACGTTTTTCAGAGTGTATTCGGGTACCGTCAGTACGGGAGAAACTATTTACAACCCCATTTCCGGCAAAAAAGAGCGTGTTGGAAGATTAATGCTCATGCACGCCGCTAAAAGAGAAGACAGGTCCAAAGTCACCTGTGGAGAAATTGCAGCGGTAATCGGTATGAAATATACAAAAACAGGTCACACGCTTTGTTCTGTGAAAAAGCCTATTTTGCTGGAATCAATGGAGTTCCCGGATCCTGTTATTTCCATCACCGTCGAACCTAAGAGAAAGGTAGATCAGGAAAATCTGAACGGCGCTCTGATAAAGCTCGCTGAAGAAGATCCGACCTTTCAGGTCAAATCAGATGAGAACACAGGTCAGATACTCATCTCAGGAATGGGGGAGCTGCATCTGGAAATTATTGTCGATCGGCTTAAACGCGAATTTGGCGTCGATGTCCGGGTTGGCATTCCACAGGTTGCCTATAAAGAAACGATTACCAGAGCTGTTGAGCAGGAGACCAAATTTGTGCGACAATCCGGCGGGCACGGGCAATACGGTCACGTTGTAATTGATCTCGAACCGGGCGAGCCTGGCAAAGGCTTCGAATTTGTCAACAAAATTGTCGGAGGTGTCATCCCGAAAGAATATATACCTGCGATCCAGAAAGGTATAGCAGATGCTGCGCGCAATGGTGTGTTGGCAGGTTACCCTATGGAAGATTTTAAGGTTACTTTGAAATTTGGTTCATTTCACGAAGTTGATTCCAGCGAAATGGCCTTCAAAATAGCGGGTTCCATGGCTTTTCAGGAGGCCTCGAAAAAAGCCGGCCCTGCCCTGCTGGAGCCGATAATGGCACTTGAGGTGGTCGTACCAGAAGATTATCTTGGCTCCGTCATGGGAGACATTACCAGCCGCAGGGGAAATATCAAAGGGATGAGTCAGCGTAGGGATGCACAGGTGATCGAAGCGACGGTCCCGCTGTCTGAAATGTTTGGCTATGCAACTGAGCTTCGTTCAATGACGCAGGGACGGGCTGTATTTACCCTTCAATTTTCGCATTATGAAAAGACATCTGCGTCTATACAGGAAAGAATCCTGGAAAAATTTCATGGGAAAGCATCTTAATTGAATAAGACTTGAGGAGAAAACAAAATGGCAAAAGAGAAATACGAGAGAAACAAACCCCATGTAAACATCGGCACTATCGGTCATGTTGATCATGGGAAGACGACCTTAACGG
>JAADGM010000128.1 GCA_013152375.1 FCB group bacterium
TGCACTCCAACGGTCAGACGATCCTCATGTTCAGCAGCGACGGTTCGCCCCTGACTTCTGAAACGTTATTTGACTATACTGGCGATCTTGTTGTTGAATCCGCGCTGGTAGCAGACTGGTCAGGCAATGGTGTCTATGCTGATCTGGAAACGGTGCCGGATGCATTCACATTGAGCCCCGCCTACCCCAATCCCTTCAATCCGGTGACGACTGTCAGTTACAGCCTTCCGGAAGACAGTGATGTTGCGCTGGCAGTTTATGACCTTGCTGGAAAGCGGGTTGAACAATTGGTGAGCGGCCCACAGCCTGCGGGCAGCTATACGGTCAGTTGGGATGCAGGAGCACAGGCCAGTGGAGTTTATTTCATCGTCCTGCAGTCCGGCGCGACCCGTCTGCAGCAGAAGGTGGTTCTGCTGAAATAGGAGCCTCGGCCAAAAGAGTTGAACCCCAGTAGTTCACACATACGGTATTCGTATACGTTGCAGAGTCCCCACCTTTCAGGCGGGGACTCTGTTTTTGAGTTTTATGTGACCTTAGTCCGCTGCAAAATGGCTGCATGAGACGAGGTCATATTTCCGATTCCCCTGTGCTTGCGGGCTGAAGGGGCCGGACCCGCCGGAGTCACTCTTTTATTTCGGACGGTCTCTGATCCGGTACGGGGGAGCCCTGCAGGTCGATCACGCGGGGCGTGAGCACCACCAGAATATTTTTTTCCGACTGCACTTTCACTTTTTTTGAGAACAGATAGGGCAGAATGTAGCCCAGGAGCGGTACCCGCCGAACGATCTCCTGATCTTCCAGCTTTTTAAAAGCCCCCAGCAGAAAAGGTTCATTATCCCTGACAAACACATGGTTGTTGAGGATTTGACCGCTCTCCACGGGACTGCCTGAGATGTTCCCCGTAAGGTTGGTGTACTTGGCAGTGATCTCCAGTGAGATGTAGCCGCTTTCCCCCAGTGACGGTGTCACTTCCAGGGATAGTCCCGAGTTGATCTCTTCGGTCTCATAAATATTCGAGTAACTGGAATAGCGGGTGACGTAAGTGGAGTGCTGACCGTCGAGGATTGACCCCTTGCGGTTATTCGTGGTTACTATTCTCGGGGAATTGGTCACCGTACCGATATTGTTCTCTTTGATGATGCTGATGAAGTCAGGCGGATGCTGCCGGCAGTGATAGACATTGTATTCGTGCTTCTGTCAATATTTGAAACTGTCTCGTCCGTTGTTCCGGAGCTGGTGTTAGTCTGCTCACTATCATAATTGTACAAATCCCAATTATAGGTGAGAGGTATTTCCTCCAAAACGGACTGCCAGTCCCAGCCGATATCCTGCAAAGATTGGTCATTGATCTCGATAATCTCCACCTGGATCAAAAACTGTCGGGGGGCAATATCGAGAAATTTGATGATGTCCACGGCAGTGTTCAGGGCCGTTTCCTCGCCCATCAACCGTACTCGATTAGTGGAACTGTTCAGATATAATTGAACCGTTTGATTGTCCACATCGAAGAGATAATTTTTACCCTCCGTTTTCCGGCAATCCAGTACTTCCACCAGGTCACCGGGTGCGAGATACTGCAACTGGTAATCTTGCTGAGCGCTGGAGAATGCTAAAGCTGACAGGAAGAGGGCCAGAGTGATCGTTTTCATATTGAGGTTTCCTTTCTTAAAATAATTAATAAATTGGTATTAAACCCAGAGCAAGCCCCGGGGGAATTAACCAAATCGTATCCTCCGGCGCAGCCCTGCAAATGCAAAACGCAGACGGATTAAATCGATTTAATTGACATTATTTTTGGTATCATCAGTCCGATATATACTGAAATTAAAGCTATTGGGTGTCTCAACTCTGGGGAGAAGCAATGCTATGGGGCTGGAACGCGGTTTTTCTCTCCCGTTCATCATATTATATAAAATACAATAATAATTTACAGCCTTCTGCCAAAGGCAGAATTTAATTATTACCATATAGCTATATATTACCTGTATTTGAATCTATGATTCAATAAAAATTTAGTAACAACGCTGAAATTCTTGTAGTTTTGGAGGCTGATCCAATCCAACTTAGGGCAGGTCAATTTTCCCTATCAGGACTCGGGAATAAATTATCCAATGATCAGGCCTACCAGACCGACGACATCCAGTACATCATTTACACCATCCTCGTTTAAATCGCCGCAGCTGCACGACTCGCCTTCAAGAATACAGTTTACCAGCAAGACAATATCAAGTACATCCAGCAGATTGTCGTCATTCAAATCACCCGGCAGACATACATCTCCCATGGGGGCGAGACTCGAAGTTTCATCAATGACAACCGGTGCATTGGTCACCTGATTATAATAGCCAAAGAAGGCATTCACTTCGGGAGTGTCGTATTGTTCCAGATCAGCCAGATACTCGGGGGAAACGCTCTGATAGAGCAATTCTGCGGTAATGTAATATTGCTGCAGCGGGTCCAGACTCCCGATACGGTAGGTGATTATATCGCTTCCTGAACCCTCTGCACCGGATTCATCCCGGTTGAAGTCGGGGTCGCTAAGCGCATTCCCGGCCACTGCCGTCGAATCATAATGGGGTCCGTCAGTTGTGAACCCGATAGGAGGAATGCGGTTATCTTTGGCATAACCTGAGATCATCAGCAGTGTGAAGGTTGGATCGCCGTAAACATTTTGGGGAATGGGCTGATAGATTTGCACCTGGTCGGGTGAATCGATAATATTATGGTGCGGCTCATAGGGGGTGTCCAGTCCATTAATTTGTCCCGTTTGAGGGTCCCAGTCACCTGAGGTAAATACGGTGTCCGTGTCGGTTGTGACCATCAGCTTTATCCAGGCTCGACGGCTGGGATAAGCTGTGGGGAATTTATGTCCCGTATTGTTTTGTACTCTCACGCCGACCTGAAGTGTCTGGCTGGAATACCACGAAGGGTCAAGGGTTATCTCCGCGGTTTCATTTTGAAGTAAACGGTACGTCAGTGCAATTGTACTGTCAAAATTGGCTTCGGAGGCTGTTACGCCCAGCTCTCCGCCGAATTGCTTTAGGAGTTTCAGCATGAAGATATTTCCTCCCACAAAATAATGCTGTGCATAGGGAGTTCGTGAGCCCAGTGAGTTTGGCCGGTTGGAGATAACGATTGGATCGAATAAATAGGGCATATGGCAGGTCTGACAGCCCACACCGTCAGCTGGGAAAGAACTGTTCAGCCATTCCAGATAGGGCGTTTGTTCCGGGGCTTCACCGAGTATGGTCCCCGAACTGTCCACATAGGGTGTGAACAATGTGTGACAGGTGGCACAAAGCTCGGAGGATTCAATATGCTCGCTGTACACCGGCGTGTAACCGCTTTGGTTTATCATCGGATTTGCTACCGGGTTGGTATAGGGCCCGTAAATGATATGATCTTCATTTATTTGATAATGTCCTGAGAAACTTTCGTCCAGCCCCATGTTATCTGCCATGATCTGGTGACAAAGCGTACAGCTGACGCCATCCATAGCCAGAGGATCTTCCTCAATCCCGTCAATGGAGTAGTATTCGTTGCCCAGGTAATGAGCTTCAGTCCGCGGCATGGGCGTATGGCAGGTGGTACATTTGTCCTCGATGATTTGCTGCAGAGCAGGGAAACCGCTGATCTCGGCAGAGACCTTTGCTCTCCATAGCGGATCCCGGGCTGCATTTGCCATCATAGTGGACCGCCACTGGGTTGTCGGAGAGACATCCTCACCATCCGGCCCCAGGAGTGCACCGGGATTGGGACCGCCGGGTTCATGGCAGGAAGCACAGACACCGGATCCGGCAAATAATACGGAGGTTTCTGTGGGCAGACCCTGCCCAACTAGAAAGGGCCCGGTCACCATTAAGGTTACAATTGCAAATTGCCAGAGGGTATTACAGATCTGTACTTTAAGATATTTCATAAATATTTTCCCTAAGTAGGTGGTTTTTATTTTGTGCAAACCGAGCCTGCAAGATTCATATTCAATCAACTTACAGGGTGACTCAACCACTAATATTAGCGGTTTATGATGAAATAATCCAAATGAACTGCTCCGCCGCAAGCGGACGGGGTATCACTTTTAGTACAGTATTTCATTTCCGCGGCAAAGGTAAGGGAATTAACCAAACCGTCTCTCGTCCGGAAATTGCCGGACATTGACGGATTATACAGCTGTCTTACCTCTCTCTCCGGTTTGTATGCGGATGGCTTCCTCTACCGGTATAATGTAAATTTTCCCGTCACCCCGAAGTCCGGTCTGAGCCTCTTTTTCGATGATGTCGATAACCTCATCAACCAGATGATCTTCACAGATTATTTCAATTTTAATGTGGGGAATGTAATCCACAAGGTCTTCTACAACCCGGTGAGGTGCGTCTTTGGCCCTGCCGCGGCCGAACCCCCGAACATCTGTAACGCTCATGCCCGTCAGACCCTCCACGCTATGCAGAGCCAGAGTGACTTTTGATAATTTATGGGGTTTAATAAAAGCCAGGATTTCTTTCATAATAATCTCCGTTTTTTGTAATTGGTAGGGTCGGGAATGACACTCACTCCCGACCCGTTTTATTCAGCTGAGTTGAAGTTCGTCCGATACGTCGATTGCAAACCATTTATAAATTGCCGGAACAACCAGTAAGGTCAACACAGTGGACGTCAGAAGGCCTCCGATTACAACGGTCGCCAGCGGGCGCTGAACATCGCTTCCTGTCCCTGTAGCAATTAAAAGCGGTATGAGGCCGAAAGCCGTTGTTATCGCTGTCATCAGCACGGGTCTGATACGCATCAGCGCTCCTTTAACCGAAGCCTCGTTCACAGGGATACCGTCCCGCATCAATTGATTTAAATACGTCACCAGCACCATTCCGTTTTCCAGGGCTATGCCGAAAAGGGCGATAAACCCCACCGATGACGGTACGGACAGGTTCTGATCAGTGAGCCAAAGTGCAACGATACCCCCCACGAGCGCAAGGGGGATGTTCAACAGGATCAGTAAAGTGTTTTTCAGGGAACCGAAACCTGTAAACAGCAGAATCACGATCAGCAACAGGGTAATGGGGACAACCACTGCCAGTCGCTGGTTTGCCTGCTGCTGCAGTTTGAACTGCCCTCCCCAGGTAACATGGTATCCTGCAGGGAGAGTGATTTGCTGCTCGATCAATTTCTGACTTTCTTCAACAAAAGAGCCGATGTCCCGCTCGAGTACATTGCACTGAATCGTGATGAATCTCTGACTGTTTTCACGAGTGATCTGTCTGGGGCCTACGATCTCGGTGATACGGGCCAGCTGGCTGATGGGGACTTTGGTTCCCGCCGGTGATTCGATGAGTATCTCACGAATAGCTTCCGGAGAATCGCGGTAGTCCTCGTCAAATCTTACGAGGATATCATACCTTTTCACGCCTTCAAAGAGTTGCCCGGCAATCTCTCCGCCCACAGCCGCACGGATCACCTCCTGCACGTCGGATACATTGATCCCGTAGCGTGCAATTGCATGGCGATCGACTTTGATCAGCAGCTGAGGCGTACCGCTCACCTGATCGGCCTGGAGGTCTGCCGCCCCTCGGACTGTACTGACCAGTTTTACAATCTCATCCGCTTTCTCTTTTAACAGGTCCAGGTCATCTCCAAACAATTTGATAGCCAGTTCTGCACGGACACCTTCCAGCAGTTCGTCCACCGTCATCTGAATGGGCTGCGTAAAATTGGATAAAACGCCGGGGATATTCCCAATTTCTTCCCGGATGAGAGTCTCAAGCTCAGATTGATTTTCAGCAAAACGCCACTCTTTTTTCGGTTTCAGCATGACATACATTTCGGCACTGTTGACCGGATCCGTATGAGCTCCCACTTCTCCTCGCCCGATGCGGGTCAGCACATTATCAATTTCCGGAATTTTCATCAATCGCCGTTCGACGATCTGTGTGATACGAGTGCTTTCATTCAGGGATATTGAGGGTGCCATGCTCAGTCTGAGCACAATTGTTCCCTCCTGAAGTGTCGGTGTAAATTCCGACCCCAGACGCGGATAGATCGTGATGCCGACAATCAACAGGATCACGGCAAGCCCCACCGCATATTTTCGCTTGTTCACAAAATACCGGATGATCGGTTCATAAAGGCGGCCGATGAATCTGACAATGGCGATTTCATTGGGAGAGTCTTCCCCGGAAGATGACTTTTTCGGGCGCCTCATAAAGAAATACGACGCTATGGGAGCCAGGATCAGGGCAAAGAGAAGAGATCCCAGCATCGCCAGCGATACGGTATAACCCAGAGGTCGAAAAGTTTTTCCTTCCACACCCTGTAAAGTGAAGAGAGGCAGAAAAACCACGATTATGATGATGATGGAGAATAAAATCGGCCGTCCCACTTCCACACAGGCCCGGCGGATGACATGTATGCGGGCTTCTTCCGGGCGGGAGCGGCGCAGCTTTTGGTCCACATTCTCGACCATAACGATTGTCCCGTCAACCATCATTCCGATGGCGATCGCCAACCCGCCGAAAGACATGAGATTGACCGAAATCCCGAATATTTTCATACCGATCAGGGCGAATAGAATGGAAAAAGGGATAGAGATCGCCACCACAAAACTTGGCCGGAAAGAGCCCATGAAAACGACCAGAACCAGAGCAACTAAGAAGATGCCCTGTAGAAGGGCCTGGGTTACTGTGTTTACGGCAGCTTCCACGAGGGTTTTCTGCTGATAATAGGGAACAATTCGAATTCCTTCCGGCAGTGTTTTATTTATAGCCGTCATTTTTTCTTCCACCTGACCGATGACCGTGGAGGAGTTGCTTCCGTACAGTTTGACCACCATACCGGATACAACTTCCTCAATTCCATTTCGCGTCTGTAATCCGCGACGAACGGCTCCCCCCACATCAATCTGGGCAATTTGCTTTAAGTAAACGGGTGTGCCATCGTGGGTTTTAATGACAATTGCCTCGATGTCCTCGATCTCCTGGACCAATCCGGTTGACCTTACGATGTACTCCTCTGAATTTTTCTCGATGAACTGTGCACCAACATTCAGATTATTGATCCTGATCTTATCAACGACATCCTGAATTGTGACATCGTATCGCAACAGCGCATTGGGGTCAACGGACACCTGGAACTGTTTTTCCCAGCCGCCGATACCAAGAACCTCTGTAACTCCCGGAACCGTCTGGAGCTGATATTTGATAAGCCAGTCCTGAATGGACCGTAATTCGGTGAGCGAGTACTGTCCGGTAGTATCTTCCAGGTAATAAAAGAGGATCAATCCCATACCTGTTGATATGGGCCCCATTTGCGGTTCGCCGAAACCGTCCGGAATCAGTTCCCGGGCCTCCTGCAGTCGTTCATTGACCAACTGCCGGGCAAAATAGATATCCGTTCCGTCTTTAAAATATACGTTGACCACGGATAAGCCGAAATTGGAAACCGATCGGATATGATCGAGATCAGGCAGACCGTTCATGGCAGCCTCAACCGGAAACGTGATATATTTTTCGATTTCTTCCGGAGCCAACCCTTCGGTCTCAGTAAAAACCTGAACGAGAGAGGGAGATACATCCGGAAATGCATCAATCGGAAGCTGTTTATAACTGAACACACCGGCACCCATAACCAGGATACCGAGCACGGAAATGAGCAATTTATTGCTTAATCCGAATTGTATAATTTTTTTCATCGTCTGTATTTCTCCAAATTGTTTTTCGACCTGAGCTTATCAGAATTGGCTGGTCGAAATAACTCTGTAATGCTGGTACAATCCAAATCAGTGACCGTGTCCGCCGCCAAACTCCTCTTTCTGAAGTTCGGCTTTCAGGGTAAATCCGCCCTGACTCACATAAATGTCACCACGCTTAAGTCCTTCCAGAACTTCTAAATTGCGATCATTCGTACGGCCGATGTGGATGGCTCTGGGTTCAAACCCCTCAGGCATCTTCACGAAAATGACCTCGCGGGAATCCATCATTTCGATGGCGGTTTTCGGAATGAGAATATCTACAGTTTCACTGGTTGTGGTGATCTTTCCGTTGACGAACAATCCCGGCCGCCAGTCGCCGCTGCTGTTATCCAGTTCGACCCTGGCAGTGGCAGTTCTTGTTTCTTCGTTAATCACTGGAGAAATATAACTTATCGTTCCGGTAATGGAGGAAAATCCAAGTCCGGCTGAGATCTCCACCTGCTGTCCGGGATGCACAAAGGGCAGGTCTTTCTGGAATATGCTGAGGTTGGCCCATACGGTATTCAGATCTGCTATCAGAAATCCGTGATCCGTATCATTGATCACTTCACCGTTTGTGAGATGCTTTTCAATGACAACGCCGGTGATCAGGGATTTTATCTCAAAATTCGAGAGACTTTCGTTACTTTCAATGACCGCCAGTACTTCTCCTTTTTTCACAAGGTCGCCCACATTTTTCTTTACAGTCTTAACAACTCCGGTAAATCGGGGAAGAATATGGGCCAGATTATCCGGCGGAATGACAATCTCTCCCGGAAGGACCACATGGAGCTGCAACTGTCCCGGTCCGGCAATTTCGGTTTCAATTCCGAATTCACGCATTTCAGCCTCAGAGATTTCCACAATCTCGTGAGCCGGTTCATGTCCGTGTTCATCTTCATCCTGATGGTCGGCTGTCTCATTTTCGCCACAGCTAAGGGCGAGAATCAGAATTGTTATCATCAGCAGGTATCCGTTAAATTTTTTCTTCATCTATATTTTCCTTATTTTATCAATTTTGATCAATGGGTGTAAGTCATAATTTTTTGCCCGGTCAGGCTTTCAATTCGCGCAAGGGTGAGGTTATATTCAAGCAGAGAATTAAGATAGCTGCTCCTAATCTCAAAGAGAACCCTCTGTGCATCGAGCACGTCGAGAACACCGTATTTTCCCTGTTCATAGCCATCGGTTATAATACGGAACGCATTTTGTGCTTCCGGGATGAGAGTGGAATGATAGCTGTCCACCTCCATTTGGAGCATTAACAGCGTATTGTAAGCGGATTGCAGTTCCCTGTGCAATTTGATTTTTACGGAGTTTCCCTGCCACTCGGACTGAATGACTGCCTCCGCCGCACTGCGGATACCGCTGCGATTTGTATTGAACAGGGGCAGGGGAATCGAAAATCCCGCCGTGAAGGTGGCATCGTTCGTTTCATTGAGTTTTCGGACCCCGGCTGAAAAAACAGGGTCGGGAATCCGATTGGCTTTTTCCAGTTCAACCTGTTGCTGCCGGTATTTCAAATTCGTATTTGAAATTGCTATCGTCGGATTTTCGGAAAGCTGCGCGAGCAGTCCTTCGAACTCAGGTAGTTTTTCGAGGGTTTTCAGTTCACCGGCAAGGACTTCGGCCTTGAGAGTTTCGTCGCCCCAGATGGAGGCAAGCTGCATGCGTTCTTCAGCGAGTTTGCGGTGCGCCCGTTCCAGTCCGATACGTGCATTGATCACCTCAACTTTTGCCCGGGATAATTGTGCGGGAGAAACTCGTCCGGCTTGGACTCTCTTACGGATAGTGTCTTTAAATTGCCCTGCCAGTTCCAGCAAGTCTGTTGCCAGACGTATTTCTTCCTGAGCTGCCAGGACTAAAGTGTAGGAAGTTACCACGTCTGCAAAAATGCTCTGTTCTTTTTCCCGGAAACCGAGAGTGGAAATTTCTGTCTCAGTATCAGCCAATCTCACGCGCTTGCTTCTTTTACCAGCCAGTTCAATGCGCTGCCCGGCAGAAAATGTGGATTCTGATAACGCCGCTCCCTGATAGTTTCCGGTGCCTGCAAAATTTTCAAATTCAATTGCGAGCTCAGGATTGGGTAACCTGGACTCCTGCTTTGCCGCGAACCGCCGAATGTTAATTTTGGACCTGGCAGCTTTTAAGTCCGGATTATGCGACAGGGCCAGAGACAGGGCTTCGCGAAAGTGGAGTGTATCTCCAATACTGTCCGGTGTCAGGGTTCGGTCAAGAGTACCGGCAAGGATATATTTC
Organism: FCB group bacterium; assembly: GCA_013152375.1. Taxonomy (GTDB): domain Bacteria; phylum Fidelibacterota; class Marinisomatia; order SCGC-AAA003-L08; family JACNLC01; genus JAADGM01. Next base: position 9,977 of record JAADGM010000128.1, read on the forward strand.
GTGTCCTGATAGGTGCCGTCATCCCAAAGGTCTGCTTTATTCCGGCTGACACCGTATCCCGTCAACAGGGCTGTAATTAATATAGTTATCACCGAGAGATGTAATTTCATAGATTACCTTTATTTAATTTTCGGTTAATAGTCCCCTTTGATCTTTCCGTATCAGGGACAACAGAGGATCCTCCGCACAAGTGCGGATATTTATCAAATCGATAGGTGGAAACTTAGGGCTGCTAAATCAGCAGAACAGGGTTTGCTGCCGTGGTGGCAACATTGTGCGAATGGGGAGTTTTTTGCTGGTTTTGAAAGGTGATTTTGAAGTTGAAAATCGCAGGGCTTTCCGTAAAATACATAGAACTCCACGAGGTCTCAAGTTCAGTGTATCGCTTGGATACGGGAGCAATTCGAGGTCCGGGTGTATGTACGGATATATCGAGGCAGTCATCATGTGCAAATTGGGCCGTACCGGATTCGGACGGTGGCACTTCATAACTCAGATTAACATTCTGGTTCGGTCGAAAAAAGGTAATATTGCCGTCAGATCCTATACACAATACAACTTCAGGCAAGGGGGTTCCCGGAAGCAGAGAGTAAAACAGAATTGCAAGGCTCAGTGCAGGATAGATTATTTTCTTCAGCATTTATAATTCTTCAATATGCTCTTTTGCAACGGCAATCAATTGTTCGATGTGAGAATCGTTGAGGGAATAATAAACCATTTTACCGTCTTTGCGGTTTTTTACAATGTGCATATTCCTAAGTAACCGCAATTGATGGGAAATAGCGGAAACGGATACTTCTACAATGGCAGAAATATCGCAGACGCACAGTTCGTCAACAGCCAGAGCCTGCAGGATCTGCAACCGGGTAGGGTCTGAAAAAGCTTTGAACAATTCCGCCATAAGTTTGGTTTTTTGCATGTCCGGAATCAGTCCGGTTACCAGTTTTACTTTTTCCAAATCCACCGCTTCCAGCGAGCAGGTATCTTTTTTTGTATCCGCCATGTTTAATATATGTCATAATTGAGCAACTATTACTATTCAAATATATTAGGTGTCTCAGAAACGAACCAACTCTTTTTTACCTGTATTTATTTTTTGTCCACATCCGTCCAAAATGTTTATTGGGGGAAAGGTCGGATAAATTTTCTTCAGTAAAATTAGATAAAAAGGAAAGGTACAGGATTCTCTGGATTAAGCAATTGACAAAAGGATAATCAGATGAATCCCACAAAAGAAAATACTATGTTTTTAAATACTTGAAACAATCGTTGAAAACAGGTCTGCA
>JAADGM010000026.1 GCA_013152375.1 FCB group bacterium
AGGATCAACGAGGACCCTCGGCCGAAAATGTAATGAAAATTATGAAATAACCCGATAAACTTCGATTACCGGGAGTGATCTCTATCTTCGGCTCATCCCCGCACAGCCCTTTGCTGATATTATTCTGAAGATTCAGCCGAAAGTGTTCCCCGATGTGTGCAGGTAAATACGAGTCACACAAAAGGGAAATACCTTATTCTCCTGTAAATACGGCGCAGCCATGATCGCCAATTTATATGAATACCAGTAATTTAATTGTCCTCAGTGGAGACATGCTTCTATCTCTGCTAAACATTTCTTAAAAACTCAGTTAACTAAATAAATCCGGGTACGTCGTACGAACAATTTTAATGATGGATGACAACGATTTAATAAGAAAGTTCCAAGCGGGAGATGAAGAGGCATTCAATACATTGGTTCGCAAACACGAGGACTGGGTCAAAGGCTTCGTTCGCTCTTCCATCGGCAATCGTGAGGATGCTGAGGACACTGCCCAGAATATCTTTGTCAGGATTTATTTCGGATTGGCGAAGTTCCGTTTTGAGGCTGAGTTTAAGACATGGGTTTACAGGATCATCGTCAATCAGATTAATAATTTCTACAGAAAACAAAAATTACTGTCAATTTTTCGCGGAGAACTTACTGATAATTTACGTCACAGTGAGCCCGGCGAAAATGATGACAGAAAGAGCGAACTAATGCGATCGGTGGCAAAATTGCCCAGAGGGCAGAGGAATGTAATGATCCTGAGATCTTTTCAGGATATGAGTTTTAAGCAGGTGGCAGCAACACTGTCAATATCTGAAAACTCCGCAAAAGTTTCTTTTCACAAAGCGAAGAATAATTTGAAAAGGATGATCAATGTCAAATAATACGAATGAAGATTTTCTGGCCGGTATCCACAGGAAAATAAACCGGAAAAAGCGTCAACATGCGGCGCTTCGCATGGTCGGCACTCTGGTAGTGACGGTCATCATTACTTTTCAGGCGTCAGATATGATCCATCATGCAAGGCTGAATGAAATGACAGCAGATATTAAACAAAATATTGAGAGTATCCACGAATATGATACGCTTTTTGAAATATCTGATGACAAAGTGGCCGATTATCTCATTGATGAGATGGAGATATATGACCTGCTGCAAATCGCCGAGGAAGATATTCAAAATACAGACTTACTCAAAACTATAATACGAGAGGGTTAAAAAGATGAAAAAGATACTATTGATAACCTGCATACTGACCTTAACTGTTCTGTTCGGGATGCAGCGAAGACAGATCGATAAAGATGTACAGGTTTTTAAAAAATGGGAATTGACCAAGGATCTGAATTTGACGGAAAAACAAGCCGAGGTCTTCTTCCCAAGAGTCAATGAACTGGAAAACAATCTGGAACGCATCCGCAAAGAGGAGAATAAACTCTACCGGGAAATGAACCGAATGATCGATGAAAATGCCGTTCAAAAAAAACGAATGGATGAAATTTTAGATCAGATCAGTGATCTGGAGCGTCAGAAAATTGAACTGATCCATGATCATATGAAAAATCTCGATGATGTTTTGACGCCTGAGCAGATGGCAAAATATGGCGTTTTTGAACAAAAGTTCAAACGGCAGATGAAGAAAAAGTTGAAAAACAGCAGGTTTAAATAAAGAAGGGGATCAATATGAGAATTAAACTATTCGTTTCTTTAGCATTCCTGGGGTTCTTTGTATGGAGTTGCTCGGAAACTAATTCGACCGCAGATGATCTGGATTCTGTGTTGACACAACTGATTGAAGAGGATGAGTCTATCAGCCTCGATGGAATGTCTGATTATTCGGATTCAGGGGTACTGCTTGCAGATGAAGATGAAGACAGTCTGTTAGGGCGCAGTACTGAAGATTTATATGAATTCCCGATCAGATGGGTGCGGCGGGTTGAGTCCGTCACCGGCACAGTGACCATCGAAGCTCATATAATAGACGCGGATACCGTCTATGCAACTGTTGACCGGCATATTACAGGTACGTTGACTGTTTTTGACGGCGATACGGCAACCGTTAACGGCGTGCTTGTTTTTACACCCTCCGACACAACTCAAAAACCCTTTGAAATGGACTCACAGAGAAGAGTCAGGTTCCGCAGAATCGGTAATTCAGGAATCCTCATCGACGACTGGGTTGTGGATGGAATTACACCGGTGATCTGTCAGTCGCCTGGAAGTACGGTGGCAATCACAGACATCCATGCTGATGTATATGATCTTGGTAATGACGACTATACGAACTTTTTCAATATGCCCGTAACTGGTGACCTGCTGAATACGTTTTATCATCGGGAGGGATGGCCACATTTGACCGCCATGGATCTAATCAGAACCCGCGTTGATATTTCTAATACAAATCCCAATGCCGGGGATTATCCTGGCTCAGGTGAAGGTGTATTCATGCATTTTAAACGCCGCAACGGATTTAAGGGCCGGCGAGCATTGTTTGATGATGGCAGCACATTCAGCTGGCATGGGCTGACTTCTCATGATGAGACTGAAAATGACAATGAATTTACAAGAATGTGGCTGATACACGGGTTAAATCCAAATGGAGAAAACCGGCCCTGCCGTTTGTTCTTTGAGGTCATTGATTATGAGACACTGCTGAACCCTGAAGGTGCCTATTACTCGTATATGGTAGGTTTTCCGTATTTTGTACAGGCACCATAATCTGATGGAATTATAAATCAGCAATAAATGTCGTCCCTCAGGGAACTCTCCCTGAGGGTTGGCATTTAATGACAACCACAAAATTGAAGGAAGAACATGAATAAACTGATTTTAATCTTATTTTTCAGTCTTTTTGCCGCGGGGTGCTATACGGTCGTTACGCCTCCGGTTGTGGAAGATGACAGTGAATCTCCGGGAAGTTCCGATACTTATGTTTCCGGAGATTACGTGAATATTTATACGAATGATAATGATTTCTGGTGGGGACGGTATTCAAATCACCCCCGGTACAGGCGTTATTACTGGTGGACTGATTTCTACTACGACCCCTACTATTACGATTATAATTATTTTTATGATGACTATTACTGGTACTGGGGTGGACTTTACAATTACCCTTATTCACAGGGACATTATTGGGGTTATTATGGCAACAGCAACGGCCCGGTGAAAAAGCAGCAGCGGGAAATCAATTATGATCCCAGGCCGGGAGGCGGTGGCAGGGGACCGAGCGCCGGGAACGGCAGTGGCGGCAGCAATTCATCGGGAGTATCGCAACCCACAGCCGTCAGACCCGCAAATCCGGGGAATCATTCCGGCAGTCAAAATAACGGACATAATACCGGTGGGAATAAACCGACTAAGCAGGGCAAGAAGATCTCGAAAAAACCCGGCAGGAGACCCAGATAATGCGAAAATTCTATTTATTCCCCTTGCTCTTTTTTTTCCTCGCGGCGCAAAACCAATTCGATGCGCTGCGTCCTTTCTTCGGGTTTAACGGCTCACAGTCTCTTCAGAGCGGCGTGGGTTTGGCAACGGTAGCAGCCGGTGATCTTATACCCGGCTTTTCATATAATCCTGCCAACCTGGGGTTGCAACGTTTCACGACGATCACCAGTAATTTTACCAACGGACAATACACCAGCGGAGTTAATGGTCAGTCAGAAAGCGGTTTTGGCGGCATATATGCTGCAATGCCTCTGCCCGTATATCAGGGCAGCCTGGTACTCGGGTTCGGTATCCACAAGGAGACGGATTTTTCCGGCTCTTACAGCGCCGATGGGGTGAAGACGTCTGAAAACGGTGGGATATATATGACGAGTTTTGGGGCTGCGATTGAGTTTTCAAAGCATCTCTATATCGGGGGTAATTTGCAGTATTATCGCGGACAGGATGAAATGTTAAGTGAGTGGGTGGATTCCACTTATTATTTTAATCCGACCTATCGGGGTTTCAGTGGTTCCGTGGGTTTCTTACAACGGATGACACCACGGTTTCAGATTGGAGCTTCGATCCAATTCCCGACAAAACTTTGGGTGAATGACCGCTTCACCTATTCTGACCATCAGGATGGAGAAAATTCTTATTCCGGAACCTGGAAATATTCCCTGACCCGCCCTTTCGTATTTCATATTGGAAGTGCTTATAATACACGCTTTTTCAATTTGTTTTATGAAGCCGAATGGACGGACTGGAGCAGCCTGAAATTCCACTCCAAAACGATATATGAAGCGGATCTCGAGTTACCTGTAGAAATCGGGATTAATAATGATATCCGCAGCAACTTTAACAGTACGATCTCTCAGCATGTTGGGGCAGTCCTTCACCTGCCAATGCTGCCGTTGCATTTTTATGGAGGATACCAGTATCTGCCGGTACCATACTCTGGCTATTATGATAAAGACCTTCGTGAAGTCGTGAGCGCAGGGTTTTCAATGATGCTGAACCAGCACTTCAGCATTCACGGCTCCTGGCAGGATTACTACTGGAAATTTCAAGGCGAACCGGAAGACTATCAGCAAATTGCCTTCGGGGTTTCACTCCACTATTAAAACTTCGCATAATTAAAAGGGGGCTGTTCAGCCCCTTTTTTTGACACAATCCGTCATAATAACCGGTTTACACAGTGCCTTGTATAGCATAATAATCCCGCTGTAAATTCGCTCACTATCGTTCAGGAATATCCTGAATTCATACATGTCTAAAGGGAGTAAAAAATGAAATCTATTTTATGGATGATGCTCCGTTCATTCCTTACCATAACGATTATTCTTTCCAATAATATACCCCTTCACGGAGCCAATGCTGCCCCGCTTAAATCGAAATCGACAGCTCTTCCGTCACTGGACCTAATGCAGCCTTCGCACAAATTTAAGAACCCAAAAAACCTGACACGGGATGCCGATGTGTTTCTCTTCATAAGTGAGGTTACTTCGAATTACCTGACCATTTCGATGAATAATTCGGAGCCGGTATATGGTTTTCAATTCAACATTACCACTATCCCCGAAGTGGAATTTACTCCGACGTCCATTTTACCCGGTGGATCCGCCGAGACTGCAGGCTTTACACAACTGGTCAATAATGATGGGTTGATATTGGGGTATTCTGATAGCGGGAGCGTTATCCCGCCCGGGCAAGCAGTCCTGACGAGCCTGAGTTGGTCTGTAAGCGTCCCACCGGATAGTGTTGCACTCACAAATACCGTTTTTGCGGGAGAGGGAGGGATTTCTCTCGAAGTGGAGATAGGTCCCCCTGTTCCATATTATCAGTATCAGCTTTATAATCTGACCATAGACCCCACCGGAGTCTTCCAATTAGTAGTGTTATTGGATACAATCACCGAACTGGAACCCGGCGACGAGATCGGCATCTTCGACTCCATGGGAATAACCAACTCAGGTGATTGTTCAAATGAGTTAGGCGAATTGCTGGTAGGTGCCGGTGTTTGGGATGGTGATCAAATAGAGATATCAGCCATTGGATCCGTTGATAACTGTTCACTCGGGGGATTTCAGCTGCCGGGTTATATTGAGGGTCATACGGTCTTTTTTCGTATGTTCAGACCCTCGACAATGACTGAGTATGTTCTGACAGCAGAATACTCTGCGGGCAGCGGTCTGTTCGGTGACCTTTTTATCGCGATATCGGATGTGGAATTAAGCGAAAGCATACCTTATGGTTGTATGGATGCATCCGCCTGTAACTATAATCCGGAAGCTGTGGTGAATTGGGGCTGTATTTATCCACAACTATGGTATGCGGATCAAGACGGGGATGGTTACGGCAGCGGTGAAGGCGCTGAATACTGTGCAGATGATCTACCTCCCGGTTGGGTTTCCAACAATCTGGACCCGGAACCGGACTGCTGGAACCCGCTGCCCAATGTGCCTATGATCGACGACTGCGGCGTTTGTGCAGGAGAGAATCAGGAGATGGATTGTAATGGAATCTGCTACGGATATGCAGTCCTGGATGATTGTGGAGAATGTGTACTGGGTACGACAGGGCAGGATTTCAACTGGGCGATGGACTGTGAAGGGATCTGTTTCGGAACGGCTGTCTTGGATAACTCGGGGATTTGTTGTCAGTTCCAAGATCTGGATTGTGAGGGCATCTGTTTTGGACCGGGTGTTCAGGACAATGATGGTGCCTGCTGCAGTGAGGTCGAAATTGACTGTAGTAATATCTGTTTCGGTACAGCCATGATCGATGACTGTGGAGAGTGTGTCGGTGGCAGTACGGGCCTGGTACAAAACTGGGCGATGGACTGTGAAGGGATCTGTTTTGGAACAGCAGTTTTGGATGACCTCGGTACCTGCTGTCAATCTGATGATCTCGATTGTGCCGGCATTTGCTTCGGCCCGAATTATCAGGATTCCTGCGGAGTCTGCGATGACGATCAGGAAAACGATAACCTTTCGTGTGAGAATTGCGCAGAACAGGGTCTCAATGAAGATTGCGATGGATTTTGTTTTGGAAGTGAGTATCTTGGCTGGCTGGGAGATGGTTACTGCGACAATGGTTCATTTGGGTTCAATTTGATGTGTCAGCAGTGGGATTTTGACGGTGGTGACTGTGCTGGAACTCCCCTGACCTTTCTTGATGTGACGGTGACCTCTGAGAACGGTTGGTTCGACTTGGATAATGTATTTTTAGGAGGCAGCGGCGGGGAGCTGATACCTGTACAGTTGGGACCGGCCTACGTGGTTGGCAACGGTGGTGGAACAGTTCCTATCCCGCATGAAAATAACGACTCCTGGGAGGCCTACATGGCCGTTACGGATTACAGTGATGGCATAGTTGAAATATCAGTGAATACATCCCTTAATATAGACGGTTTTCAATTTACATTGCTCTCAGGCTTTACTGGATTCACGCTGAACGGTGCTTCGGGAGGCAGCGCCGGCGCCGCCGGGTTTATGGTGTCCACCAACCCTGACGGACTGGTCCTCGGGTTTTCTTTTGCAGGTTCGGGCATTGAGGGCGAGGAGAGCTGCGTCAACCAGGGACTATACACCGACTGCCTCGGAACCTGTTTTGCAGAAAACCAACTGACACTCATCGGAGACGGTCAGTGTAATGAGGGGTCAGATGATTACCCAGATTTAAATTGCACAAAGTGGTTTTTTGATGGTGGGGACTGTGCTGAAGTGATCCTCGGCTGTGCCGATGAATCGGCCTGCAATTATAATCCCGAAGCAAATATCGATGATGCCAGCTGTATCTACGCAGAGGAATATTTTGACGATCCCGACGGGGATGACTGGGGTTCCGGAGCAGGTGTCTTCTATTGTCCCTGGGATGCCCCGGCAGGTTGGGTTGAAAACGGGGAAGACAACTGCCCCGAGGTTTACAATCCGGATCAGGCCGATACCGACGGTAACGGTGTGGGAGATGCGTGTGGAGATTGTTATTTTACCGGAATTGAAGATCCCATTGTGTCTCAACTGATCGTTTTTGACAATTCCATTACATTTCTCGAGCCGGGAGATAATATTGGTATTTTCGATGAAAATGCATTACTCAGTGACGGAGATTGCTCCGATCAATATGGTGAACTGCTGGTAGGAACATCCACCTGGCAGGGAGAAGAGCTCTCAATAACCGCCTTTGGATCAACAGACAGTTGTGCCGAAGGCGGTGTTCAACTACCAGGTTTCGTCATGGGGGATCCCCTCTTTATAAGAATTTGCCGGCCACCGGATAATATCGTGTACGAGGTCGGTTATGAGCTATCCCAGGGCTCCGGTATTTTTGGTGATCCACTGATCTCCATTTCAGAGTTATATGAATTAACCGCCGATGACTATGGCTGTACCGATGAGACTGCCTGTAATTTCGACCCCGAGGCTTTTTTCAACGATGGCAGTTGTCTGTATCCGCAGACATACTGGGCTGACGAGGACGGTGACGGTTTTGGAGATGTTTACCTCGGAGAGTTCTGTCCGGGAGATATCCCGATCAATTCCCATGATACCGATGGTGATAACTGCCCTGATCTCTACAATCCTGATCAAGCTGACGGAGATGACAACGGCATCGGTGATCTGTGCCAGGAAGGCTGTACTTCCGAAACGGCCCTTAACTACGATCCGTATGCCGCTATTGATGACGGCAGCTGTATTTTTGAGGACGCTCCTCTTGCTCTTAATGCCCAGGATAATTTTGACGGTACCATTGCCCTGAGCTGGTCCCCGCCCGGTCCGGATACGAGAACGGATGTTTTTCTGTGGATCTCTGCCGTAAACGATTCATCCATCGAGATCAGCATGAACAACACAGAAGATATTTACGGTTTTCAGTTCACAGTAACAACGGACTCCGGTCTGGTTGCGACATTTGGCCAGGCATGGGGGGGCAGGGCTGCCGATGCAGGATTTACCCTGACGACCAATAACAGCGGACTCGTACTCGGCTTCTCCTTTACCGGTGGCTATATTCCCGTCGGTGAAGGTGTGCTTCTGAATATGGATTGGAGTCCAACGGGTCCGGGAGGATATGTCTGTATTGAAGCTGCGAATTTTTCTATCTACGAATTTTGGGCTACGGTTGAAATAGGCAACTGCAGTTGGTTTGTCCCTGAAGCTCCTCCTGAAATTTTATATTCGGTCTACCGGAATGGAGAACTGATTGCTTCCGATATTGAGGAAACGAATTACCTTGACAGCCCGCCCGGCTTGTATGAGGATTATTGCTATTACGTGACCGCCGTTACCGGTAATGCGGAATCAAATCCCTCTGTCACCGCCTGCAGCTTTTCACATTTAGGCTGCAGTACAGACCCTGAAGCGCTGAATTATTGTCCCGATGCAACGACAGACGACGACCTTGCCATCTATTATACACCTATTGCACCCGCTGAAGGCAGCATCATCAACATTACCGACGTGAATCTTCTGACCGACAGTCTGGTTTTCGCCTGGTCTGTGGATACTGTAGGTCTGGAAGCCCCTATCACCTATGAATTGATGCTCAGTGCGGATAACTCTGACGCTCCGTTGATCTATTCCTCCGGTACCGCCCTGGGAGATACGCTCTCTTATTATGATCTGGTGGATGGCCTGTGGCTATACCCGGAGTCGGAGCCTGTTATTCAATGGCAGGTGGAACTTACAGTGGATAATTTTCAAATTTCCACTCCCCCCGGTTATTTCAGCATTTCCGGTGATAATCTTGAGATTACAGATCCAGCACTGCCTGAGAACTTTTCTCTCCGCCCTAATTATCCCAATCCTTTTAATCCGGTGACTACAATCTCATACACTCTGTCTGAAATGGCAGAGGTTCGTTTGGATATATACGACCTGAGCGGAAGATTGGTCGATAACCTGCTTCCTGCCGGTACCATGCAGACAGCGGGCCGTTACAGCCTGCAGTGGGATGCGGAGCATTTTCCCAGCGGTATCTATCTCGCGCAGCTACATTCAGGGGATAAGATCCTACGACGAAAAATGCTGTTGTTGAAGTAGGCTGAATTCCTTTAAAAGCAGAAACCTCTGGATATGCTGAATCCTGAAGTTGCCCTAATTTTGTGGACACCTTGATAAGTCATAAATTACAATGACGGAGGTGCAACCGATAAAAGAGAAACAACAACGCAGGATATCGCATTTTGTGTTAAGACCTATCGGAAGATATATATCACTTTCAATAGATTGATCAAATGATAACTGGATTGTTGGCATTTAGTCCTATCATGGCAATCCCTATGATGGACATACACTCACTTCCACGATATCAATGGTTGAACAAATGACAGATTGGGAGATCAAAAATGTTTATGCTGATCTGGGGT
>JAADGM010000082.1 GCA_013152375.1 FCB group bacterium
AGAAAAGCTGCTGAATGCTTTTGAGATACATTGGCCTCATCAGCTACAACCACAACGAGGTCGGCAAAGTTAATTTTAAGAGAACGGGGCATCTGACTTACCCTTGAGTGATTCCTTCAGGGCACTGGCAGGATGAAATCTCACGGAACGCTTTTTAGGCAAAATTACCTTGGCTTTCATTCCCGGATGATAACGAACCCGTTCCGGTTGTATTCCGGCAGAAAAAGTACCAAGCTTCGGGAGAGTGAAGGAGAGTCCCTCTTCCAGCAAGCGGGTCATGACACCTGTAGAATGCTCAAGGAGATTACGTACTTCCGTCTGTGGAATGGACAGTCTCCGGGACAATACTTTTATAAGTTCTGAGGTCTTCAATCCAATTAATTTCCTCAAATAATCCAGTCTGCAATCCGGTTGCAGAGCCTAAAAAGCCGCTTGAATTTTACAGGAAGGGATCCTGTCAGGAATTGCCCATGATGGCGGTCATAATGACAATCACGTCCAAAACATCAAGAGCGCCGTCACCATTTGTATCTCCGGACCAGATTTCGTAACCATCTCCCTGGACTTCTCCCATGATGATCGAGACCAATCTCACAGCATCCAGGATATCCAGCGAACCATCGTTATTGAGATCCCCATTCCCGGGGCAGGAATTATCACCAAAACAGACACCACAGAAATCCATTTCAGAATTGGGAATAATTCCGGTAGTACCACCTGAACAAATACCACAGCTGTCGTATTCTGCGTTTCCACCGTAAATCCCGGCACAGTCAAAGCCGAGTTCAGAAACGGTTACAGCCAGCGGATCAAGCACGGAGCCGACGATCATATTGGGTGAGAATTCCAGAGTTTCTGCGGGAATCGATACGATTCCGTTTCCTGCATCCAGATATCGAAAAGTCAAAATTTCACCCGAGGAAGTGTTGCTGTACAACATTACCATGAAAACTACTTCCTGTGAACCTGGTATCTCCAGGCCATAGGCCAGCCCCCTGCATTCTGTCCCTGCAAATACGGCAAGGAGGTCGGAGGTATTCGTGGTTCGGGAACCATTTACAAACACAGCCCCGATAACGGCTCCGTCATATTGAAAATCCGACGGAGTCACCGTCCATTGATTTATATCATATTCACAACTGAAGTCCTCCAGGGTGGCTTGCGGATTATAATTCAATGCCACCGGATCTGTACAGCCGCTGATATCCCGGGCTGTAAGCAGCGAGAAAATAAGGAGTGACCACAAGCACAATTTTATCCTTTTCAACATTATCTGCTATTTCCGTATGAGATTATACTCTGCTTCAATTCATTATTCCTTTTTGTCTGGCGTAACTTTGAGATCGATAAAAAAGCGTGTAAATTTATTCTCTTTACTTTCAACTGACAAAGTACCACCATGGTCATCTATAATTTTTTTACTGACAGACAGACCGAGTCCAGTGCCCTCACCTTCGGGTTTGGTCGTATAGAACTCATCAAAGATTTTATCAATTTTATTTTTAGGTATGCCGACCCCGTGATCTTCCACCACAATCTGTTGCCAGTCAATTCCATCTCTTTTCAATGGGGTTAATTTAATGATTAGTCTCTTATCGTCATCCCACCTTTTATAGCGCTTGTTCAAGGCATGACTGGCATTGGTAATGAGATTTAAGACAACCTGCCGGATCTGTTGGGAGTTACAGACAACTGAATCCAGGTTATCCGGCAGATCCGTTTCTAGTGTTATCTGGTCTTTTCTTAACGTCGGCTGAACTAATGAGAGAGTCCCCAGGATAACATCCGACAAACTCACAGGAGCTTCGACATTCTGGCTCGTTCTGGAAAAAGCCAGCAGGTTTTTTACTATTCCGGCAACCCTGTTTCCCTCGAACATGATCCCCTGTGCATATTCCTTCAACTCACCCTCCGGCATCTTTTCTTCGATAAGATCGGCATAGTTGATCATCCCCGTAAGAGGATTATTGATCTCATGCACAACGCCGCTTACCAGGGAGCCGATGGCTTCAAGTTTCTGGCTTTGTATCAGCTGTGCTTCCAGTTTTCGTTTCTCAAGGTCGGCCTCAAAAGTGTACAGTGCGAAGGCCAGATCATCAGAAACTTCCTCAATCAATTCAAGTTCTTCTGCATTTATAAGCTGTCCCTGGCTGACCCCGACAGACATAAAACCGTATATCCTGTCCTGATGTGAGAGTCTGGCCTGCAAGCATTTTCCATTTTTATACTTCACGGCGAGCGGGCAGTCCGGGCAGTCGCTTTCAATATTATCCATGACAATAACGCCTTCAGTCCTTTTTGCGGTCTTGCAGCAGACAGGAATATCCAATTTTTTATAGCGTTCAACCAGCGTCTGGAACTGTTTTCCGACACCGGTTTCCGCTGAATCGACATATTCACCTTCGTTATTCAGCAGGATAATCCAGGAGCTGCCGTAACCTCGCGAATCCACCATCATCTCACAAGCCCGTCTGATCAGATGTTTTGGGTTCTTTTCGTGTGTGATCAATTGATTAATGTTGCGGATCGCTTTCAAAACTGAGTTAAGATGTGCAATCTGTTTGTCTGACTGGCTCTTGAAAAGGGCAATTTCCACACTGGAATGCAGTTCCTTTTCAGAAAATGGTTTCACGACATAGCCATAGGGTCCGGTTAATTTTGCCCTTTCCAACAGGGGATTGTCAGCGTAGGCTGTGAGATAAATTACGGGGATGCCATAGCTTTCATGGATAATCCCGGCCGCTTCGACACCATCCATTTTCCCTTTCAGTTTTACATCCATCAATACCAGGTCCACATTAAGTTCAGCCGCTTTCTTAACAGCCATTTCGCCTGTAGAGATCACAGCAATCGGCTCGTAATCCATCCGGATCAGGGTTGTACGAAGGTCTTCAGCCGTGACCATTTCATCTTCAACGATCAATATCTTAGCTTTGCTCATTTTATCTCCACGGTAAATTGATTGTAATTTTGGTTCCCTTTGACCGGGTAACTTTTAGTTCCCCTTCCAGTTGCTGCAGAACGATTACTCTCACCAGTGTCATCCCCAGCGTTGAGGAGGTTTCGAATTTTTTATCCGCAGGAAGTCCAATACCATCATCTGCTACGATTATAGTTAAGGATCTTTTTTTACCCGGCTTAATAGAAATTTTAATCGTTCCGTGCCGGCCTGTGGGAAAAGCATATTTCAGGGCATTTGAAACCAGTTCGTTGATCACCAGACCACAGGGGACCGCATTGTTGATATCCAGGGTTATGTCCGGTATCTCGAGAACGAGGTTAATTCTCTCGCTCATGCTGTAGGTGCCGAAGAGCTCTCTGGTAATACTTCTTATGAATTCCCTCGCCGGTAACCGTGATTGATTCTCGGACTGATAAAGTTTTTCATGGACCAGAGCCATGGAGCGAATCCGGGACTGGCTCTCACGCAGGACTTCCCGGGCTTCTTCGTTTTTCATTTGATGGATCTGCATATTTAAAAGACTGTAAACCACCTGTAAATTATTTTTCACCCGGTGGTGGATTTCCTTTAAAAGAACTTCTTTTTCAGCCAGTGACTGAGCAATCAGATCATTTGCACGCTTCTGTTCGGTTATATCCCGGGTTACAGCCAGCAGTCCCAACAGTTTGCCCCCGGGATTCCTCAACTGGACATTATGACTTTCCATCCAACGCCGGGTCCCTTTCAGACCCACCATCTCAAATGTCAGAGTTTCAGTATTACCGGCACAAACCGATTCCAGCATCTTTTTAAAATCCGGTCTGTATTCCGGTGCAATGAGAGAGTAAATTGCCTTTCCTTTGACTTCATCCAGGGATTTAGCCTCTATCATATTTAATCCGGCTCTGTTCATCTCAACTAATATTCCGGTGGGCGTCAGTATCTTCACACATTCCGGTTCGGTCTCGATAATGGTCTTGAGCCATAACTCGGATTCTTTCTGTTGTTCCTCTGCCGATTTTCTGTCGGTGATATCCACTATAGTCCCCAACAGCCCCTGTTGAGAACTGTTAGCTCCCGAACCGGGTTGAACTTCCGCCCTGACATTCAACCAGATTTCTTCTCCGGTAACAGTTTTAGCCTGGATATCGACGTTGATCGGCGTTGAGGATTGGACTGCCTGCTTTAACTGCCGGAAAAGTTCTTTTCGGTACGGCTTATTAATGACATCGTTAATGAAGTCGGTCATTGTGAGGAAGCCGGTTCCGGTTCGGCCTAGAATACGATAGATTTCGTCAGAACACTGTAGTTCATCTGTTTCACAGTTCCAGTCAATGAATCCCATACGGGCCACCTTTTGCGCCCGCGTGAGACGCTCCACCAGGTCTGACAGGTGCTCTGATTGCTCTTTCAGCGGAGTGATATCCTCAAATGCAACAACTATCCGGGGGCCGGCCTGAGTATCCATATAGGCCGCATTGAGTTTGATAAACCGTAAATGATAATCGCCGTCGATAAGCAGCCTTAAATCCGTTTCTATCCCTACGGCCATACTTTTATTTTCTATAACCTCCAACAAACCGGTTCTTAGCTCACATTTTTCACACTCGGGCCCAAAACCGCAGCCTTGGGGATCATCCAGCCTGTGAAGACAGCTGAGAACTTCTCCGGGGAAGCGTCCTGATAAAGCAGAACCCGTTCTTGTTAAATATTGTTCTGCAGCGGGATTCCCGTCAACGATATCCCGGTTTTCGTTCAGCACAACCATAGGGATCGGGTTTGAATTCAGGACCGTCCGTAGCTCCTCGGTCCGCTGCTGAATTTCAAGGATTGAATGAATGCGTTCAAGTTCTGCAGCCACCCTCACCGTAAAGAGCTGCAGAATAGATTCAATCAAGGTTGTATCTTCGAGCTTTGTGCGGTGCATCACTACGAGGTTCCCAAGCACATTACCCTGCTCACCACGGATGGGAATTCCGCAGTAGGCTTCCACATCATTCTCCTGCAGCCATTTGTCTTCCGGATAGGCCGTCTGTACAGATTCCCTGATGACGGTAAGGCCTTGCCGGCATACATCGAAGCAGGGTGTCTGCTTGAGATTATATTGAAAATTTTTCTGCAAGCGGCCGTCTCTGTAAAAAGCCCGGGTCATTACAATCTCTTTTTCGGGATCGGTAATTTCACCAACGAAAGCCAGATCAACTGACAGAACCGTCGTAAGATATTTTACAAGAGATTTAAAAAACTCCTCGCCGGTTTCGGCTGAAGCCCCTTCCACTATTTCCCGGAGAGCTTTGGCCTGCTCCTTATTTCTTTCCTCCGCTAATTTCCGTTCGGTGATATCGTAGGCTGTTCCGATAGCTGCTTTTTGTCCTTCATAGATAATGGGAGCTGCTGTGAAATCAACCCAGCGCAGTTCATTTTTGGCAGTTATTATTTTAAAGTCATAGCGCGGGCGGACCCGCTCACCTTCCAGTCTGCGTTTTCCCCTTTCGCGAATCATATCTTTATGATCGGGATGCACGATATCCCAGAAGTTCATTTTCAATAATTGATCAGAAGAAAATCCGGTAATTTTTTCCATCATCGGATTTACATAAATGAAGTTATCTTCTTGATAGATGAAAATGGCGGCGCTGGCAGATTCTGTCAGGGCACGGAATCTCGCTTCAGCATCCTGGGCCACCTCCCGTGCTTTTGTGATCTGAAGAATACTTTCATCCAGTTTTTTATTCTGTTTATCAATTTCCTGATACAGGGTGGCATTGTGAAAACAGATTGAGATTTGATTTACCAGCGTCCCGATGTAATCTTCATCCAATTGAAAGTCTCTTTCGTCGCTCGAAGCCAGCCCCAACACGCCAATGATCTTTTGTTCCCAGAAAAGGGGTATCGCCGCAAAAGAGGTCAGGCCGGCGGCTTTGCATTCATCCCACACGCATCGCGGGTCCTTATGAATATTCAAACTGAAAATAGATTTGCCATTGCTCACTGCCAGCCCGCAAAGACATTTTCCTACCTTGTGTAAATTTGTATGGTGGTGATCATATTTAGGATGCGAAGTTTCTGACCGGATGAGTTTCAGGTCACTGCCTTCCCGGTGGAACAGCAGAACTACATCGGCTTCCAAAAGCGATCTTAAATCCGTTACACTGGCCTCTGCAACATCATGAAAATTCAAAGAAACATTCAACTTATTACTGAACTCATGGAGGGTAGTGAGTTCTTCAACTCTTTTTTGGACCGCTTCACGATCGGCGACCTGTTCGCTGATATTACGGAGCGTAATGATAAAAGTGTTTTTTAACGGGGACGTGTCAGCAGCTCTGGATAGGTTGACCTCGGCCGGAAATGACATCTGATCCTTATGAATCAACCGGAGTTCTGTCGTTTGTACCCTGTTTGTCTTTCCGGCCCGGTTAAGGAGTCTTTTTATTTTTTTAATATCTGCAGAAGTGAAAAATGTGTAAAATGACTTACCCTCGAGAGGTTCATTATCCGGTTGTTCAAAATAGTCCCGACAATGGATGGAGGCATAGAGTATCTTACCCGAATGGTCAATGGTGAGAATCGCTTCAGGAAGCGTCTCCACGAGGTGTGCATATTGATATTCGGAAGCTTCCCGGGCTCGCTCAGCAAGAACTTTATCAGAAATATCTTCCACCGTACCTTCATAGTAGAGAATATTCCCTTCATCATCCTTCACAACCTGTGCACTCTCACGGATATAGAGGGTCGTTCCGTCACGTTTTGTCCAGCGGGATTCAAGCCCCCGGACACTCCCTTTTTCTTCAATTTCAGAAATAAATTCCTGCCGGCTATACCCCGGTTCAAAGCCTTCTTCATTCAGATTACGGTTCTGTAGATCTTCGAGGCTGTCAAACCCAAGCATCTTCACCAGAGCAGGATTCGCCAATGTAACTCGTCCCTCAGGCGTTGATCGATAGAGTCCAATCTGTACATTTTCAAATAGGGATTTGAAACGCTGCCGGGAGTCCTCTACCATGGTCAGCCAAGCTTTTAGTCTGGCTTTAAGCAGGCTCCGGTTAATGGGTAAGGGAATTACATCGTCAAACCCGAGCTTCAGCCAGGGAGTTGGATCCTCTGAAGACTCAAGGGCAATAAAAAGCGGAAGAGAGGTGAAGTCTGAACTGCATTGTTCTCTCAGAGCGAAGAGTTGGTTATGCTGGAGACCGGCGCAATAGGTGTCAATAATAAAGAGATCGACTTTCGCTGATATAGTAGTATCCTTCAGGTCCGGATTCAGACAAAATACGTTGTAGTCCAATTGCTCTAGTTGCTTTTTTAGATCGGTTTTAATGGTCTTTCTGCCAAAGCAAATCCCAATGGTCTTTTTATCCTTCCGGTGCACTCAACTCCTTACAAAAGCCTTTAAATACTAACTTCATTTTCAGAATAAATATTATTTTAAATTCGCTCAAGTTATAACTTTCGTCGAGGTAACGAGAAAATTGACATTGTCATGGCTGTCACCATGAAAACCGGCAGGAACCATTTCCAACTCCTCCCATGTCATTGTATGATAAAAATACCAGTTTCAAGCTTACAGCACAGTTTTCAACTAAAGGTTGATGATATCACAATATTATTGAAAATAATATGGATAAATTTACAAAATATTATTATAAAATGAATCAGGAAAATTTAGGTTTATTTGGCATATCCCGAAACGGCGGTATAACGGGGAGGTTTATCCGCCATTTCATGCTTTTTTAAGAAACGAAAGTTAGACTAAAGCAGGCTCACAGCAGATCGTCTTAAAAGCTGATGAGGGTTCTGTGTCCGGGGCTACTCGGCAGCCTCATTGAATACCACCCAATCATAGATCAGGTTATATTCTTCCGGGTCATCGAGATATTTGTACATATCATTATATTGAGGCTTCAACCTGATCAGCAAAGTTGAAGTTTCCAGGCCGGGCACGATGATTATTCCGTAAGAAGGTACATCCCCAATATAATTTTGTATGCTTTCATACGAAGAGAGGTTCAGGGCGACATTACCATTCTGTACGTCTTCACCGTGACAACGAATACAACTGCGGTCAAAAACAGGTTTGATATCATCAGTGTAGGTGAGGTCTGTTTTTTCAGGCGCCAGGGCATCTGATGCGATATCAGAACAGAACTGAAACAGCAGAACTACTGATATGATCAATGCATATTTTATGGATGACAATAACCGCAAAATCCTACTCCTTTACTGGTGGGTATATGACAGACGAAGCACATGGAGACCGGTTCT
Organism: FCB group bacterium; assembly: GCA_013152375.1. Classification (GTDB taxonomy): domain Bacteria; phylum Fidelibacterota; class Marinisomatia; order SCGC-AAA003-L08; family JACNLC01; genus JAADGM01. Next base: position 8,207 of record JAADGM010000082.1, read on the forward strand.
GTACACCAGTCCCCCTGCGTGTTATGCAGATAACCGGCAGCATGGGTTTTCGGGTCCGTATTTTGTACGCCGTCCCTATCGTTATGGCAATCCACACAGATCGGGTCTCCTCCGTCGATATCATGGCAGGACTGACAGGTTTCAATGTCTCGCCGGGCCATATCGGCATGTATTCCCCCGCCGATAATATCGACAAAATTGGTTCCATCCGGATATTTTACAGCGCCCCAGTTAACACCACCATGGAAGTTCGGTTTGTTCAATATCTGATCAGTGGAATTCTGATGGCAGTCCGTACAAAATTCAGGGGCTTCATGACAGATCCGGCAATCCCTTTCCTTGGTAACCGCATCCAATCCGTGCGTATTCACATAGTTCAGGTCGTGATTGCGGGCAATCATCTGCTTACCGCTAAAATCATCCGTACGATAGCCCGGCAAGGGGTTTAAAAGCGGAAGTCCATCCGCACTGAGGACTGCCCCGCTATGGCAGTTATCACAACTAAGCTGGGTATGGCAAAGTCTGCAATCTGATGTCTCTGAGAGAGCAGCCACATCATGTTGTGTAAGCCATTGCGGACCATGGTCTGCAGGCCGCAGGATTGCTACATTCGTATGACAGGCACTGCAGTAATCAGGACCGTTTTTTTCTTTATGGCACTGCAGACAATCTTTCATTTTTGGAATCGGCGGACTGTTCTCCACTCCGGCCATGCTGCCATGGCAGTTTGAGCAATCAATTTTTTGGTCTTTGTAGTGAATCTTATGGGCAAACTCAAAAACCCGCATTACCGCAGGGAATGTTGTGTACGGTTCAGAGCCGAGATGGCACTTTTGGCATTTCCCCGTCTCCCGCCATTTTCCGTGGCATTTCATACAGCGCTTTTCAGTTGGCAGGATAACATCCGCAGAGGTCATACTGGATTTCAGCAATTTCGGGCTGTGACATTTCGTACATTTGAAACCCTGGTCACGGACATGTACATCATGACTGAATTTGATGATGGGGCTGGAGACCGCCAACCCCAGTGAGATGAAGACGAACAGTAAAATATTCCGCATCAGATCCTCACCATCAGCGTACAGAGAAAACGGATATCCTTATCATAATACTGATTTCGTAAGCCCTGAATTTCAGTATTCAAATCCAATCTTTTGTGCAGGGATATCCGGTTACCAAGGACGAAGGTTGCCAGGTCATCCCAGGTTCCTTCCAGCAGCTTATAGCGGCCCAAAATGAGCCTGCTGTAAAGGTTGAAATGTCCCAGGGTTTTTTCCCCGGCCAACTGTACTCGGCTCGTCGCACCGCCATAACCGGACTGGAAAATATAAGTGGCCTGAACGCCCGGCAATCCAATTCCAAGTGACAGGACATCCGCAGTTTCTCCGTCAAAAAGAATATGACGAATCTGGAAATTCCCGGACAGAGCACCGCGTAATATTCGCGAACCGCTGAGCCGGACGTCCTGTGTGCTACTGGCATCAAAAACGGAAAATATGCTGTTTTCAGGAATGCGCGGCTC
>JAADGM010000127.1 GCA_013152375.1 FCB group bacterium
CTCCCTATCTTAAATTAGCTTCACGTTTGGGATCATAGTCGATGGCCATATTCCGGGGCAGGCCATAGGCTTCCGGATTCAGATATTTCCCCACTTCATACGATTTTTTATCTTCTTCAACCACTACCCGATTGGCTTCAGCCACAGGGTCATGGCGGATACCTGTTACCTGCCAGGAGACTTCCATACCGGGTTGGCCTCCGGCGATCTTGAACTGATTGGATTGTATTTTTTCGGCGATGTACACCGGTGCAAATCCTCCGATACAGGTGAGTTGATAACGAAACTCCCCGTTCAGGGCTTCAAAATAATCTGGGAGCTCGACGATGGCTTCTCCACGGCTGTCAAGAATTATCGTGCCATCGTAAACGTTTTTCATGTCCGGGCTCTCCACACTGCTGTGGTTCAGGTATTGATGTTCTGGGTCCAGTGGATGATCAATCCTCGAAGATCTGATGCTGCCGCGGACATTGACAGCATACAAATTTCCGTTAAAAAAGCCGGCCCAGTTGGTGCCCGACCCAAATGCGCCACCGTAAACACCATACTTAACGAATGACCCTGCTGCTTCTCCATCAACTCCATAATTAAATCCTGATCCGCCATCTACATATCCCATCACTCCGGTATAGCCGCCGTCGCCCGAAGGATAAACAACTCCTTCTACGCCCATTGTACCGCCATGGAAACTACCTCCAATGCCGTACCCATCACTGTCTGTGCAACGTCCATAAACACCATATCCTTCAGCATTTTGTACCGTATTGACAAAATGACCGACAGCTTGGTGAAATCCAGCAGATCCGGTTACATCGAGGGGACGAATTGGCGTCGCCGTGCCAATCCCTACATTACCTGCGTTGACGATCAATCCATAGCCGGCAAAAATTTTATTTGGCGTATAGACCCCCCAGGTGACATCATCGGCATCTTCATACCCCAGGGATCCCCAAACATCAGTTAGACGATGATATCCAATGACACCACCGGTTTGATTATAGTCTCCATAAGTATAACCTGCAACACCAAAGGTGAAATGATCACCCCAGTAATTATAACCCAGTATGGCATTATTGGACTGGTCAACATCATAGCCACTGCCATCGCTTGCTATCGATCTCGTGCGGTAGCCATAAATCGCAGCTCTGAAGTCTGCATCATCATTGGTCTCGTCCAGCCGGGCATAAAAGGTCTGACCATTCTCACCCATGATGTCCATCTTTCGGGGTAGTCGCTCCCGATTGGAATTATCACCGGGTTTGGGCGTCTCATCTTCCCGGCTGTTCTCTGTAATACGCATTGTAGTCCCGTCCTGATACATGACGGAATTGCCTAAACTGCCGGAACCCGTATATCGGGGTATATAATTGGTTTGCCCAGCTATATCCGCCTCATTCATATAGCGGCTATCCCCGTAGGACTGGTCAAACCGTACCTGGTCAGCATCGGTAATGATGCCTGTGCCGGCTCCTACACTGATATGGACATCTCCGTTTGTCCCGCCGCCGCTTAGTCCGTCGTCAGCATAGACAGCCGTGATATCACCCGAACCCAGACTGCCAAGGGGTTGCCAGCTGCCATTACCATTTGCATCTGAGGTGAGGACTTTATTACTTCCTGAACCCGGGGTCATCTTTAAACCACTTATTTTTATGGTACCGGCAACATCCAGTTTTGCAGCGGGTGTGCCGGTGCCCACGCCCAAACGATTGTTTGTATCATCATAATAAACTTCTGCACCACCGGCAGCTCCGCCATTATTATACACAAGCTGTCCGTCACTGCCGGCTACCGGTCCGGCAGGGCCTTGGGGACCGGCTGGTCCCGGATTGGCAGCTACCAGAGCGAAGGGTACACTGGCCAGGCGGGTGCGCGGAGACATCTCTTCATCGCCATTTACGGCGATACCGAGCCAGCGGTCCGGTGAGTCAAACAGGCTCTCTGGCAGGGGCGTCACAGAGCCCAGCAGAACATGAAACAGACCATCAACTACAGAGACTGAAGTTTGTGTCTCGGTCCACAGAGCGGATCCTCCGCTTTCCGCGGCATAAATGCCAAAGGTTAAATTGACTGTACCACTCACCGGTGTGCCGGTGTCATCAGTCAGGCTGCCCTCTGGTAATCCAGCAGAGGCGGGACGCTTTGAGCAAAGACGGGCAGAATGCACAGTAAAGTGGAAATGAGTACCAGTTTGAATGAAGTTGGATTGAATGACATAATAATTTTCTCCTAAAAATTAAATTGGAATACCAGTGGTAAAAACCTGAGCGATGAGTCTGTGAAGCTTAGTTGATTTACAAAGGGCTCATGGAGGAGCCAGCAGATGACCAGACTTAAGTGCAGCAGGTCGTCCCTGATTTGGAAGATAATTTAAAAAGTATAGAACAACAAAATTGTAAATAATTTGTCGGATGTTCAAAGCAACTTTCTTTGGTCCATCCGATAATTTTTGATCGGTATTCAGGCTGGGCACTCTTTTCGGGTATTTTTCGGATAGCTGTGAAATCCAGTGATTGTGTTGAAGTCCATCATCTAAAGTATTAATAAGTTATCTATATTTTATGGGAAAATATCTATTCAAAACAAGGTAAATATCCTCTCCGGATACTGTGCTGCCATGCACTTCAGGATTAGCATGGATGCTGTGAATAATATAATGCCGGGGAAGAAAATAATATTCCGCACCTTTGTCATTTTTCACCAATGAGTAAATGCTGTAAATTTTGGGTCATTATGGCAGACTTTACAGTACAATCCACTTTTGAACCGGCAGGTGACCAGCCTGCGAGTATTGCAGCACTCGTTCGTGGTCTGAAAGCTGATGACCGGCATCAGGTCCTGTTAGGCATCACCGGGTCTGGCAAAACCTTCACCATGGCCAAAGTCATTGAGCAGGTCTCGAAACCGACGCTGATACTGTCTCATAATAAGACGCTGGCCGCCCAGCTCTACAGTGAATTCAAGACCCTCTTTCCACAGAATGCCGTAGAATTTTTCATCTCCTATTACGATTATTATCAGCCCGAAGCATATCTGCCGGTAACGGATACTTTTATCGAGAAAGATTCTTCAGTGGATGAGGAAATCGACCGTTTGCGGCTCAGGGCTACAGCCGCTCTCATGAGCCGGCGGGATGTGATCATTGTCGCCAGTGTGAGTTGTATCTACGGAATTGGTTCCCCGGAGGAGTACAGCAGGATGGTGGTGCCTTTGCGGGTAGGGGAGACCCTCAACCTGAAAAAAACCATGCACAAACTTGTGGAGATTCACTACGGCCGCAATGATCTTGTCCTTGAACCCAAAGTATTCAGATTGCGGGGGGATGTCCTGGAGATCTTCCCTGCTTACGAAGAAAATGCCATTCGCATCGAGCTCTTCGGTGAGCAAATCGAAAGTATTCAGTCATTTGATCCCCTGACGGGTGAGATCCTCAAAGAAATGGCCAGCACCTATATTTTTCCTGCAAAGCATTTTGTCACCAGCCGTGAAAATCTGAACCGGGCAATGGAATCAATCCGGGTGGAGCTTGGTGAACGGCTGGATTATCTGCGCCGGGAGAATAAACTGCTGGAAGCTCAGCGTCTGGAGCAGCGTACGCTTTTTGATCTTGAGATGATGACGGAACTCGGTTACTGCTCGGGGATTGAGAATTATTCACGGCACCTCGACGGAAGACAAAAAGGAGAACGGCCCAACACGCTGCTGGATTTTTTCCCGGATGACTATCTCATGTTCGTAGATGAGTCCCACGTCTCGATTCCCCAGGTCAGGGCCATGTACAATGGAGATCGTTCACGAAAAATGAACCTCGTGGAATATGGCTTCAGGCTGCCTTCGGCTCTGGACAACCGCCCCATGAAATTTGAAGAATTTGAGAAAAAGATCAATCAGATCATATACGTATCGGCTACTCCCGGGGATTACGAACTGGAAAAGACAGGCGGTGTGATCGTAGAGCAGATCATCCGGCCTACGGGACTGCTGGACCCGCAGGTTGTCGTCAGACCCTCAAAAGGCCAGATCGATGATCTTATCGGTGAGATCAAAACCGTTACCGCCAGAAAAGAGAGAGTGCTCATCACGACCCTCACAAAACGGATGGCGGAGGACCTCACCGAATACCTCACCGGTGTCAACATCAACAGCCGTTATATGCACCATAAAACAGAAACCATCGAACGAATTAAAATATTGCGCTCTCTAAGACTGGGTGAATTCGATGTCCTGGTGGGAATCAATCTCCTGCGCGAGGGGCTGGACCTCCCCGAAGTTTCCCTGGTCATCGTCCTGGATGCGGACAAAGAGGGTTTTTTACGGTCCAGGTCTTCACTGATGCAGGTATCCGGCAGAGCCGCGCGGAATGTCAATGGGAGGGTGATCTTTTATGCGGATCGTATCACCAGGTCCATGCAGTATGTTATTGACGAAACAGCAAGGCGGCGGAAAATCCAGCTGGAGCACAATGAAGCTCATGGGATCACCCCTGCCACCATTTATAAATCTCTTGAAGATATCAGACTTTCCACAGCCGTTGCCGATGAGAAACAGGACTACACAACGGCTGAAAAGATTGATCCCGTACGCGCCACACTGGATGAAATGGAATTGGAGGATATTCTCGAAGAACTGCGAAAAAGAATGCTCAAATGTGCCCGGGATCTGCAATTTGAAGAGGCCGCACTGTTGAGAGACAAAATTGCCGAGCTTGAAAAACAATCCGGATTGCAGCCCGCAGGGAGACAGGATGGATAGAATAAAAAAGATAAACGTTCTTATTCTGGGCAGCGGCGGCAGAGAACATGCCTTCGTGAAAGCCCTCTGCCGTGATCCGGGAGTGGACAAACTCTACTGTGCGCCGGGTAATGGGGGAACCGAACCCGAAGCCGTGAATGTGCCGCTGAATATTCTGGATAATGCAGCAGTCCTGGACTTCGTTAAACGCCAAGATATCGATTTTACTATTGTGGGACCCGAAGCACCTCTGGCGAACGGTCTGGTGGATTTTCTGCAGGCGGCGGGGAAAGGCGTTTTTGGACCAACAAAATTGGCTTCACGGCTGGAATCCAGCAAGCTGTTCACCCGCAGGCTGCTTGAGAAGCACGGAGTGCCTCAACCCCGGTATATTGCCTGTGAGAATGCGGCACAAGTGAGGTCTGCCGCGGACAAATTGGGCTTTCCGCTGGTTTTAAAAGCGGATGGCCTGGCTGCCGGAAAGGGTGTATTTATTTGCGGATCTCCAGCGGAGTTTGAATCGGCTTTGCACGAGTTGCTGAAGGGGAGTATGTCAGCTGCCGCCGGCAGGATCTCGGTAGAGGAATGCCTCACAGGCGAAGAGCTCTCCGTTTTTGCCGTCTGCGACGGCACTCGCCATATCCTGCTCAATTCAGCCCAGGACCACAAACGGGTTTTTGACGGTGACAGGGGACCCAATACGGGTGGAATGGGTGCCTATTCACCTACGCCTCTGTCCACCCCAAAACTGATGGATCAGGTAAGTGCGGAGATTATCTCGCCGGTACTGCAAGCCATGCGGCAGGAGGGCTGCCCCTTCACCGGCATCCTTTATGCCGGACTGATGATCGTCAACAGCCGGCCGTTTGTGATTGAATTTAATGTGCGTATGGGGGATCCGGAGGCCCAGGTCGTATTGCCCCTGCTTGAGTCGTCTCTGCTCGAATTGTGTCTTGCCGCAGCAGGGGGGGATCTCAGAGGAACCCGGGTCAGAGTATCTCCAAAAACAGCTGTTACGGTTGTACTTGCATCCGGGGGCTATCCCGGTGTATATAAAAAGGGATTCCCTGTTCAGGGTCTCGAAAGTGTGCCTGATGCTCAGCTCTGTCACGCCGGAACCCTGCGGAAAGATGATACGGTTGTTACCAACGGCGGCCGCGTACTTAATGCTGTCGGCTTCGGATCAGATCTGAAGTCCGCCATCCGGAATGCTTATGAAATCGTTGACAAAATTGAATTCAAAGGAAAATTTTACCGGTCGGATATTGGCCAACGCGGGCTAAATTACCTAAAGGAAAATCAAAATGATTGATATCGAAAAAATTCAGAAGTCAGTCGGGATAATCGGTGAGAGCGAACCCATCCGGGATATGCTGCTGCTCATCGGGCAGGTCGCCGACACGGACATCTCCGTTTTAATAGACGGACCTTCGGGTGCTGGTAAAGAGATGGTGGCCAAGGCCATACACAAAAACAGCCGCCGTAAGTTTGAGCCCATGATCACCGTAAACTGCGGGGCCATCCCTGCCGGTATCATTGAGAGCGAACTGTTCGGACACAAACGGGGTTCTTTCACCGGCGCTCATGAAGAGCGGAAGGGCTATTTCGAAGCAGCGGACAAAGGGACCATATTCCTGGACGAGATCGGTGAAACTCCTCTGGAGACCCAGGCGAAATTGCTCCGGGTCATCGAACAGGGTGAATTCATGCGGGTGGGGGACACCAAAACGCGGAAAGTAGATGTGCGTATCGTAGCGGCGACCAATCGCGACCTGGCGGATGATGTTGTGAAAGGCCATTTTCGCAAGGATCTTTATTTCCGTCTGAAAACGGTGACGGTACGTGTGCCGCCCCTGAAGGATCATGTGTCCGATATTCATCTTTATGTGGAACGTTTCGGGCTGATGTTCTGCGCCAAAAATGACATTCCTTTCAAGGGTTTCTCCGCCGAGGCATTACGGGTGCTGCGCAGTCATCACTGGCCGGGGAATATCCGGGAATTGAAAAATATGGTGGAAAGTCTGATCGTCATGCACCGGGGAGAACGCATCGACGAAGAGATGGTTCTCAAAGCTCTGGGACGAACGGAAGAGCAGCTGAATACGAATCTGCCGGTTCTCATCGGGGATGATACCGATAAGATTGAGCGGGAGCTGATCCTGAAACAACTGCTCTTTTTGCGTCAGGATGTCAACGAGATCAAGCAGCTGCTTTTTTCCGGCGGCCGACCGGGAGGCCATCCGGTGCAGCCTGCAAATCCTGCCCTTTATCTGCCCCCTCCGGGCGGACAGCGGGTTCCGTCAAGTGCAGCAGAGGCACCTCCGTCTGCTGTGGAGGATGGGAAACTCTATGCTGTAGAGGATTTCGCCGTGGGTGAAGTGACCATGAAAGAACTTGAGCATGAAATGATTGAAAGAACCCTGGAAAAATTCAACCAGAACCGGCGGAAAACAGCCCGGGCTCTGGATATATCTGAACGCACACTGTATCGCAAGATCACAGAATATGGGATTTCAAAAAAATGAAGAGATGGTGTGACAGGGCTGAATTCAAAAGAGAGAGCATTTTCCGGGTGATGAGAACAGGGGGTGTTTTTTTGGTTCTCTTTTTCTTTTCCGCCTGCGGTTATTATTCCCTTAAGGGGTCGCTGCCGGCGAATATATCCAGTATTTCGATTTCACCGGTCATCAACGAGACCGGCGAGTTCGGTGTCGGCGAAGCAGTAAATGAGCAGATATCAGATCTGCTGATCCAGGAGAATGTCCTTGAGCTGACGAATGAGGATGCTGCCGACAGCAGGCTTAACATCACCGTCACTTCCGTGAAAGATGAGCCTTATACCTATACAGCCTCCGGCAGCACGGATTATGAACAGGTGGAAGAGTGGCGGATCACCGTTAAAGCCAAAATTGTCTGGTACGACCTCACGAGGGACGAAGCGCTTTTTGACATCACCAAACAGGAGTGGGGCGCTTACGGAACGGGTGTTGACATTGGCAGCGACGGCATCGACAATGATGGTGATCTGCTGATTGACAGTGAGGATGAGGATGAATTCGGTTCTCCCCGGGACAGCGCTCTTAGGCTGGCGATTAAAAAATTATCCGAGGATATTATCAGTGAAGTAACTTCCACCTGGTGAGGAAAGACCCGGTCAGGCGCCGGGGACCCGGAGTTGAAGAACAGCAAGAAATAACTAAAAACGAGAAAGTAATGCACACAGATTTAATTAAACGAATTGGTAAACACGAAAACCGGAAAGTGCGCGTAAACGGCTGGGTCTACAATACCCGGAGGAGCGGTAAGATCGGCTTTCTGCTGCTGCGGGACGGCACCGGGATCCTCCAGGGGATCGTAATCAAAAATGATATCGGCGAAACGAAGTTTGAGGAATTCAAGCGGCTGACGCAGGAAAGCTCTCTGTCCGTCACCGGCAAAATTGTATCCAACGAGAGGGCACCCGGCGGATATGAAATGCAGGTGGAAGATTTTTCGGTTTACCAGCTGAGCCAGGACTATCCCATCACGCCAAAAGAGCACGGCACCGATTTCCTGATGAACAACCGTCACCTGTGGCTGCGGTCCCGGCGGCAGGTTGCGATTTTGCGCATCCGACATGAGATCATCAAAGCCACCCGGGATTTTTTTGACAGCCATGATTTCACGCTGGTTGACACACCCATTTTGACACCCAATGCCGCAGAAGGAACAACCACCCTGTTTGAGACCGAGTATTTCGGCGAAAAAGCCTATCTGGCTCAGACCGGACAGCTCTATGGTGAGGCCAACGCCATGGCCACGGGCCGGCAGTATAACTTCGGTCCCACCTTCAGGGCGGAGAAAAGCAAGACCCGACGGCATCTCATTGAATTTTGGATGGTGGAACCTGAAATCGCTTTCTGCGATCTGGACGAAAATATGCGCTGGGCAGAGAGAATGCTGGAATTCATCCTCGCCAGGGTCGTGGAAAACCGCCGTGAAGACCTGGCCACCCTCGAACGGGATGTGGCCATGCTGGAACGGATCCAGGCTCCCTTTCCGCGGATCAGTTACACCGAATGCGTGGACCTGCTCAACCGAGCTGGAAAAGAGTTTACCTGGGGCGAAGATTTCGGTGCCCCGGAAGAAACCTTCATCTCGGAGCAATTTAACAAGCCGGTGATGGTCCACCGGTTCCCGGCGGAGATCAAAGCTTTTTACATGAAAAGGGACCCCGAAAATGAGAAAGTTGTGCTCGGGATGGATGTACTGGCACCTGAAGGTTACGGAGAGATCATTGGCGGTGCCGAGCGGGAAGCGGATTATGAGACGCTGTTGAAGCGGATTGAAGACGAGGGTCTGCCCCGGGAAGATTTTGAATGGTACCTGGATCTGCGCCGCTACGGTTCGGTGCCTCATGCCGGTTTCGGGATGGGTATTGAGCGGCTGGTGGCCTGGGTCTGCAAACTTCCTCACGTACGGGAGACAATTCCCTTCCCGCGGATGCTGGGCAGAATGACCCCCTGAAATGAAGATTGCCGTGGCACAGCTGAATCCTACCGTCGGCGCCCTCGGGGAGAATACCGATCAAATTCTCCGGGTCATAGCAGAGTACCGTCACAAAGCAGATATCGTTGTCTTCCCGGAAATGACGCTTACCGGGTATCCGCCACAGGATTTACTGCTGGAAACCCGCTTTATTGCGGAACTGGATGATAAAATCAGGCACATTGCTGCAGAGTCCAAAGGGATTCCCGTGATTCTCGGAACAGTACGTCAGGAAAATGGAAAGCTCCGCAATACTGCGGCGGTCATCGCTGAAGGGAAGGTCATCGCCTGGCGGGATAAAACCCTGTTGCCCACCTACGATGTTTTTGATGAGGCACGCTATTTTCAGCCCGCCGGAAGAATTGAGCCGGTTTCACTCAATGTTGCAGGCAAACTCCGCTCAATCGGTATCGAGATCTGTGAGGACCTCTGGGATCAGGATTATTCCACAAAAGTCACGTCTGAGTTAGTTGATAAAGGAGCTGACCTTATTATCAATATTTCCGCTTCCCCTTTCAGTGTAAACCGATTGGATGATCGCATTGAACTCGTGGGTCAAAAAGTGGCTGCGCTGGGGCGGCCCTTCCTGTACTGCAATCTCATCGGAGCGCAGGATGAGCTAGTTTTCGACGGTGGGTCTTTCTTTATCGATAGAGATGGACAATTATCGGGAGCTGCACCCCAATTTAAGTCTGGAGTGTTTCTCTTTGATGCAAAGACGACACAACCTCTGCCTGCGCCGGGTCTGCCGGAAGAAGAACAGATCTTCCGGGCTCTTTCCCTCGGTGTCAGTGACTACTTTCGCAAAACCGGCCACGGAAAAGCCGTCCTCGGTTTGAGCGGCGGGATTGATTCAGCGCTGGTGGCGGTCATCGCTTCCGACGCGCTCGGGAAGGAAAATGTCCTCGGCATTACGATGCCCTCGATCTATTCTTCCGGACACAGTATCGAGGATTCCAAAAAACTGGCTGAAAATCTCGGCATCGAATTTGAAATGATCCCCATACGAAAGATCAACGAGGAGATGTTAACAGCTCTTGCTCCGGTTTTCAGAAGTACTAAGGCCGGATTGGCGGAAGAGAATCTGCAGGCCCGCATTCGCGGCGGACTGCTAATGGCCGTGGCCAACAAGCGCAATGCCCTGTTGCTGAATACCGGGAACAAAACGGAAACGGCCCTGGGCTACTGCACGCTTTACGGTGATATGTGCGGTGCTCTGGGTGTGATCAGTGACTTGAACAAACTGCAGGTCTATGCTGTGGCCCGCTGGTACAACCGGCAGCACGGGGCTGATATTATCCCGCAAAATACGCTCACCAAGCCTCCTTCGGCAGAACTGAAACCCGACCAGGTGGATCCCTTTGATTACAATTTGATTGCCCCTCTGGTGGACGAGATTGTCACCGGGAATAAACATCTCACTGAGTTGGTGAAACAGGGTTATGATCAAACAATAGTAGCGGAGATCTTAAGGAAAATCCGTCTCAACGAATACAAACGGCGCCAGGCTGCTCCGGGCATCCGCATCTCCCGCAAAGCCTTTGGCGTGGGCCGCTGCTACCCCATAGTGAACGGCTTCGGTGAGTCTCAATAAACCTGAGGATTCATGCATTCAATGATACCGGTTTTACCAGAGGAGCCGGTTTATTTCAGAAGAATCAGCTTCCGGGAAGAAACGTATGAGCCCGCCTTCATCTGCAAAAAGTAAATTCCGGACGGTTCAGTATGTGCATCCCATTGCAGGGAGTATTCGCCGGATTCGTACCAGTCATCTGCCAGCGTAGCCACCGGTTCACCCCTTAAATTGAATACCTTGAGCTGCAACTGACCTCTCACAGGCACAATGAACCGAACAGTTGTGACAGGGTTGAACGGATTTGGATAAGCCGGAGCAAGTTCGTAGCCCCCGGCAATCCCTGAGGGCTCATCAATGGCGAGGGTACTGCCGACGGATCCGAGTGTGAAAGTACCGAAAGAGTTGACGTAGCCGGAGGTGATGCTGCCCTGGCATTCCATGGAGTTGGTGCAGGGGTCAGGGTCCCAGTATCCGGATTGCCCCATATCGTCCCACGAAGAGGTCCCTGTATTCCATTCTGCCACCCGCAGATCAAAGACGTTATCAGACAGCCGCCACATCTCACTGGGATAGCAGGGCGGACCGTTCGTGTCCCAATGCAGTGTAACCAGCGCATTGCCGGTTCCGGCAGTACGGGTCAGCTGCCAATACTCCCGGCGCTGGAGTCGTGTCAGGTCAGATGCACCCAGGTTCGTCAGACCGTGGTCTCCGATGCTGTACTGAGCCACAAAAGTGTTGGCCGAACTGGTTTGTATCTCGAGGGGGCGCAGCTGGGCGGATGTGCTGTCCACGTCTCCCATAGGAAATAAAA
>JAADGM010000140.1:0-28418 GCA_013152375.1 FCB group bacterium
ATGATGCGAGTATCGGTAACGGTCTGAAAAATTCCGGTGATTCTGTATTTCTCATCGATGCTGACGGGGACACGGTTTCCTCCGTAAGCTGGCAGGGAGGTTCGGACGGTTATTCTCTTGAAAGGATCGTGCTGGATTATCCCGAAGTTCCGCAAAACTGGCGCCAATGTCTGACGCCCAACGGGACACCGGGGTTTGAGAACAGTGTGTCATCCTTCACTTTCGATGTCGCCCTGGAATCCGTCTCCAACACGCCCCTTTATCCGGCAGCTTTCGAGGAGTTCAGTCTTACACTGCGCCTGGTGAACACCGGATTGTTCGATGCCACCGGAGCCCTGAAGATCAATGGCAGCTTTATGGATTCTGTTTTTATGCCCGTCCGGGATACGGTTTCATATCAGTCCCCGGTTACAGGTGAACCGTCCGGCGTCTTGCCATATTTACTGACGATTACAGCGGAGAATGATTATGACAGGAGCAACGACAGCCTTTGGCATGAGATCAGGATCAAATCCGGCTATCGAACTCTGCTGATCAATGAGATTCAGTACAGTCCGCCCGACGACGGGGCTGAATGGTGTGAACTTGTAAATATTTCCAACACGACGGTTGATCTGTTTGAGTGGCGGATTGCAGACCATGAGCCTCCGGGAGCCGGTATCAACCGGCATTTCCAACTCGATCCCGGAGCATATGTGGTGGTCAGTAAAGATTCGACCATGCCGGGAGCGATCGGTTACGAAGATTTCCCCGGGTTGAATAATTCCGGTGATGATGTCTTCCTTTTCGATCCTACCGGCAGATTGATCGATCATGTGCAGTACGATCCGGTCTGGGGCGGAGGCAGCGGATATTCTCTTGAAAGAATGACTTTTTACATCGATTCGAATGATCCTGCCAACTGGGGGACCTGTGTGGCGCCCTCAGGCTGCACTCCCGGCGAAGTCAATTCTCTGTATGTCCCCGATATGCAGGCCGATGCTGCCCTGTCATTGTATCCAAACCCCTTTTCGCCCGATGGAGATGGATTTGAAGATGAACTCACCCTGGCCTATCACCTGCCCTTTACCGAAGCAACCCTGCAGGTGGAACTCTATGATGTGAGGGGCCGCAAAATAATTACGCTGGCTCCTGGCATTCACTCCGGAATGGAGGGTATATTACGCTGGGACGGGAAAGACGGCACCGGCCGGAAATGCCGGGTCGGGCAGTATCTGCTGGTTCTCGAAGCCTCCAATGCCTACTCAGGTAAATCTTACCGCAATGTGGCCAGGGTCATCCTGGCAAAAAAGTTAAACTGATCCCAGCCGGCGGCCTTTTATCCCGCTCCAGACACAGGTCCCGCTGCTTTGAGCCTATCTGAGCGTAATCCCCAAACCGAGATTATAGGACGTATATTCTCCCTGAGAGTAATCCGCATTCAGGCTGAACATGGCCAATTTCAATCTCAAACCGGCGGTGATCCGGGTTTCGTTCTTCCCATCGAGAGAAAAGTTTATATTCTGAGTCGTGCGCGTCCCGTCAGTATAGTCATAATTCACATCCATGCTGCTGGATTCAATACCATATCCGCCATAGACCGTGAGAAAAGGAATTGATTTGCTCACCTGTAAATTAATAATCGTATTGGAGGCATCCAGAATCGATCCGATTGTGAGGTTGGTCTGATAGTAACCAACTGAAACCCGGGGTAAAAAGGGAATGGGCAGGGGATTGAACTGGTTCAGGCCTATTTTAGCGCCGTATCCGAGAAATGATACCTCACCGATATCTTCAAAGTTTGTTTTGGGGTATCCCCGCACCATGACCTCCAGATCGAAGGGCAAACCAACGGCAAACTGGGGAATTATCATGGGAACCAGTCCCAGATCAAATCCTGCCGGCGTCGTAATTGGGCCTAAATTGGCCGCCTGGATCTGAGCGATGATCTCCGGGCCTGCAGTGGCGATGACATCCTCAACAGATACGCCCGTCTCGTCGCTGATCTGCTGGGCTATGATGTTCTGAGCTTTCAGTTCATCAACTTCAATGGAGCCCTCATCCTTCGAACCGAAAATCGTGGGCACGGCGCGGTCGTCCTCGTAGAGCTGATCGAGGGACATGCTGACATCAACGCTCCCACCCATAAAAGGAATGTTAAAAGGCAGCTGTTCCTGAGGCAGGATGAAATCAAACGTGAGATCTGCATCGGGGATTTCTGCTACACTGGAATTCAGGGTAAAGTCAAACCCCAGAAATTTATGGGTCGCTGCTGTGTGAAAAGTACCTGAATTGATGTTTGTCCCAAAGGCAGTGGGTGCAGGCCCAAGATATCCCCTGGCATTATCCGATATTAACGTCTGCAGGGTAACATCCAGACTCTCCGCCTGCAATGGAAGCACCATTAAAAACAGGAAAATGGTTAAAAAATATTTTTGGGCAAATGGTTTCATCTCGTCTCCTTGTAAGGTTTGCTTTTTGCGGTATCACCTAAACAGCTGGTTCACTTTTATCTGATAAACTGATTCAAACCGCAATTTCAAATCGAATTTAAAAGATAATGAGAATATGAACCACTTAAATTTATTGATATGGAAAAGCCGGACTTGGGATATCTTTGAGCAGTTTCGACACAGGCGGCATGCAGGCGCAACAGTTTGTAATTTAATTGCAAAGATGCCCTGAAAAAATTCTAGCTTTATCCATGGAATTCAGCCGTAAAAAGATCATTTCGAAATACCCCTGGCTGGTTGAACGGGATCAACCGTTTATCATCTCAGCCGATTATGATGGTCTCATCTGTGCATCCCTGCTGCATCAGCAGCTCAACTGGCAGCTGGCCGGGTATTACGATCTAACCTCCTTATGGATCTCAGATACTGCCCGTAAATACCGCCGGGATCTCATCTGGGTTGATCTGAACATTCTCCCGGTGCAGGGACGGGCTATCGGCGGACATATTGTCTCACCGGACCGGGAAACGCCCCCGGGGTTTGAAACTTCCTGCAACCCCAATATTCTGTCCGGCCTCACCGCCAAAGATTTCAGGAAAAAATTTCCCTTTTCAACGCTCATCTATTTACTCTGGCTGCACAATCTGCGTGTGGAAAATTCTCTCCTGGCGCGTCTGCTGGTATTGCAGGCGGATGCCGTTTGGCTGAAGTTTCAGAACTATCCGGAGAATGTAAAAACCTGGATGAAAATG
This sequence comes from FCB group bacterium, assembly GCA_013152375.1. Lineage (GTDB taxonomy): Bacteria > Fidelibacterota > Marinisomatia > SCGC-AAA003-L08 > JACNLC01 > JAADGM01. The sequence goes on from JAADGM010000140.1 coordinate 3,185, forward strand.
CTCGGGGATTATGACTGGGAATGGCTGTTCAAAAGGGTAAATACACGGACTTTCGAAAAGCGGATTGACGGATTGCTGTACCCGAAACTTACAGCTCTGGGGGCTGTATCCCGTCGTGGAAAGTTAAAAAGTGTGAATTACGGCTTCCGCAGTCTGCAGTATCAGTTCAACCCGGATTGGGACGAAGATGTTGTCCTCGCACTATTCAGGCTGTTTGGTAATGAACTGAAGTGGACACCTCCCCCGCTCCCAGAAATCACCCGGCGCATAGAAGGCCGCCGCTCCAAAGTACCGCTGCATGAAGTTAAAAAAACCGGCTTGCAGGACTGGCTGAAAAAGCGAAAGGTTTTTTCCTATGCTATTCCGTCCCCGCAAATTCTGAATTATACTACTTTCGGAGAATTCAGACGATCTCCCCTTGAAAAGAAAGGAATTTCACATGGCGGATAGAACCGTATATGTCAACGGCAAATGGATTCTGCAATCTGCAGCGTCGGTTCCGTTTAACGATGCCGGTTTCGTCTATGGCGACGGGCTCTTTGAAACTATCCGGTTTCAAAACCGGCTCTTGTTTCGGCCGGAAAAACACCTGGAAAGATTGCGGGCGGGACTCAGAGTCCTGCAGCTTCATCCCCGGCAGAGTGACGATATGCTCCACAAACTGCTCAAAGCCTGCGTTCAAAAAAATGACCTCGAATCAGGGCTGCTCAGGCTGATGATCACGCGGGGACTGGTGGAAGGGCCCCCCTGGCAGTTTGAGGGTGAGCCCGGGATCTATCTGAATCTCCGACCCCTTTCGCCGCCCCCGCCGACTCCGGTAAAGGTGGTTTTTCTCCGGGAGAAAGACTACCCCATCATTCGCTTCAATCCGGCGATTAAATCCATGAACTATGTGGGCAACCTACTGGCTAAAAAAGAAGCCGAACGACGGCAGGCTTATGAGCCCGTTTTCGTGAACCGCAGGGAAATTATAACCGAATGCGCAATCCGTAATATTTTCTTCATTAAGGACAGAGTCCTGATGACTCCTTCGCTGGAGCTCGGCGTTTTGCCCGGCGTCATGCGGGATACGGTGATAGAGCTGGCCCGTGAGCTTTCCCTGACGGTATTGGAAACCTTCGTCCCGTATGGGGAAGTGGACAGCATGACCGAGGCTTTTATCACCTCAACCGGTATCGGTCTGCTCCCCTGCACCTGGGAGGGCTGGTCCTCTGACTATGAAGTGACTTTTGAACTGCAGAAATTACTTCAGCGGGCGATAGGTGAATCGATTCCGTGAGTTCATTCATAAAACTGATACCGCTGCAGAAAAAGATCGCCATATCATGACTCCGGCAGTTCGTAAAACTTATCTCATTATACTGCTTCTTTTATGGGCAGGCCTCATGAGCCTGTTGATCTTTAATTCCTATCTTAAGACTTCCCCCGGGACAAATTATACTTCACTGGAAACCGGCATACGGAATATTCCCACAGACTCGGAATGGATGATCATTTATCAAAATGGAAATCGTATGGGCTATGCCGTGAACTCTGTTCAGAATCTGGGTTCGGAGGGTTACCGTATTGATAACCGTACCCAGCTGAGTGTCACCATCGCCGGCATGGAGGCTAAACTCTCCCTCGAAACCCTGGCCCGTGTTGATACCCTGTTCCGGCTGATAACCGTCGAAACCAGGGTGGTTTCCGACCTGTATTCTACGAAAATCAGCGCTGTCAAAACCGGAAACAGACTCAGCCTGACATTTATTCATGGAAACGATACAACCCGCAAAGCGATCACGGTTCCCCGGGAGCTGTATTCCTCTGAGGGTATTCAGGCGCTCATCGCCAGGCAGGGCATCCGCAAGGGGCAGACCGTTCGGCTGCCGGCCCTGGATCCCATGAATCTGGAAGTTGCCGATCTGGTCGTCACACATCTCGGGAAAGAGGACGTCCGGGTTGGCGGTACTACCTATCATCTGAACAAACTGCAGATAGTCTTTAAGGAAATTCCCTCAACGCTCTGGCTGGATGACGACGGACAGACCTACAGGGAAGAAACCATCATGGGAATGCGGATGGAGCGCACCACCCCTGAACTGGCGCTCTCAACGGAAGCTGCGGGTCAACCCTTTGACCTGCTCGGTGCCTACGCCATTCCTGCGGATCAGATCATCCGAAATCCCCGGAAAGTAAAAACTTTGACGATTGAGATCGAAGGACTGCCTGAGGCCTATCTCAAACGGATTGAATCCCCCCGCCAGACCCTTGTGGGGATTAATCCGCTGCGGCTGCAAATCAACACGGCCCCTTATGCTGAAACACTCACCGACAGTCTGCCCTATCTGGCCGCCAATGAGTTCATTCAGGCGGATCATCCCCGTATCCGCCGGAAAAGTACTAAAATCCTGGAACAGATACAGGACCCCGATTCTATGGTGCAGTCACTGCGGGAATGGGTTTTCGGTTATTTGAAAAAATGGCCCGTGGTGAATTTTTCATCTGCCCTTGAAATCCTGGATCATCAGGAAGGAGACTGCAGCGAGCATACGGTACTTTTTACGGCGCTCAGCCGTGCCCGGGGGATCCCCACCAAAGTCGATATTGGAGTCGTTTACCAGGATGGACGCTTTTTGTATCATGCCTGGCCGGTAGTACATGTCAACGGACAGTGGACATCCCTTGATCCGACTTTCAACGAGCCGGTAGCGGATGCCACCCACATCGCATTTCTCGAAAACGATTTTACCAACCTGACTGAACTCATCCCCGTTCTCGGGCAGGTCTCCATCAGGATTCTCAACGCGGAGTATTAACAAGCCATGATAGAAATTCACAATCTGTCCAAATCCTTTGGAAATTTAAAAGCGGTGGAGAACCTGAGCCTGCAGGTGGAAGATGGCAGTCTGCTTAGTTTTCTGGGGCCCAACGGTGCCGGTAAAACAACCACTATCAAAATGATCACAGGACTAATGATCCCCGACAGCGGCAGGATCATACTCAACGGTATCGATATTTCGAAAGACCCCCTGGCCGCCAAGCAGATCACCGGCTATATTCCGGATGCACCGAATTTGTACGAGAAAATGACGGGCCGGGAATTTCTCCAACTCATCGGGCATCTCTACCGAATGAAAACCGGGCTCATCCGCAGTCAAATCGATTTTTATGTGGAAAAACTTCAGCTGATGCCCTGGGTCAATCAACGCATTGAGGAATACTCCCGGGGAATGAAACAACGCATCGTCTTTGCTTCGGCCCTGCTGCATGATCCCGAGATCCTCATCATTGACGAGCCCATGGTAGGGCTGGACCCAAACACCATCCGCACGACCAAGCTGCTGCTGCGTGAGAAAGCGTCTGAAGGTCTCACTATTTTTCTATCCACCCACGATCTGCATACGGCCGGGGAGCTCTCCGACCGCATCATTATTATAGACCGCGGACGTGTGGTTAAAGCGGGATCACTGTCTGACCTTCGTCAAGGCCATGGCAGTCAGTCCCTGGAAGAGTTGTATTTCGATCTGATTGAACGGGCTGAGTGACCTCAATACATCTGAAGAGTGATCTTTTGATTTCATTGGGCTGGTTGAAATTTCGGGCCTTCCTCACCCACGTAAAGCTGGATATGAGACGGAAGTGGCTGGAGATCCTCGTCTCCGGCAGCATCATTTGCAGTATGATCTTTGGGGGTTATTTGCTGCTCATGAAAGGCGCTATCTTCCTCAGGCTTCAGGGTGAGATCGGTGGTCTGCTGCTGGACAGAATTTTTTATCTCGGCTGGTCCGTCATCTTCTATCTGCTGATCCTGTCGAATATCATTACCGCGTTTTCCACACTTTACCGGTCGCGGGAGGTGTTTTTTCTGATGACCCTGCCCCTGCCGCACCGACAAATATTTTCCATCAAGTTCTACGAAAACCTGCTTTACAGCTCCTGGGCTATTTTGCTGCTGGGACTGCCCCTGACCCTGGCTTATGGACGGATCAAGTCCATCCCGGGAGCAGAAATCGGGTTGATCTACGTGGTCGGACTCCTGCCTTTTCTCGTGATCAGCACAGCTTTGGGGCTCTGTCTCACAATGGTAGTTGTCTATCTATCCAAGTGGTTCAGAATGCGCGCTGTATTTTTCGGTCTGGGTCTGACCTTTGTACTGTTGTTCAGCCTGTATCTGCACTTCAGCCAGAAGGGGGTTGTGATGACTGGTGAATTCGCCAGTTTCCGCATGCTGAACCGCTATCTGCAGAATTTATCCCAAGTGCCCTTTCCCCTGATCCCCAGCCACTGGTTCAGTCAGTTGTTTGTGGCTGCGGCCGCTGAAGACCGGGGCCAATTTGTTTTTTTCGCCGGTATCATGCTCACCAACGCGCTGCTGTTCCACGAACTGTCCCGGCAGTTGGCCGGCGGACTCTATTTTCGGTCATTTCAGATCATGGAATTCAGCGGCAGGAAAACGGCTCCGGTGAAACCCGATACCCCGTTTCACTTCCGTATTCTGCAGAAACTGGCTCCCCAAACCCGGGGACTGATACAGAAAGACCTGATACAGTTCAGACGCACACCCCAGCAGTGGATCCAGTTTTTGTTCTTTGGGTTTTTCATCGCCGTGTATCTCATCAACTTATCCCGGTTCGATCTGAAAATGGAGACGCTCGCCCCTTTCTGGCAGCGGCTGATCTATCTTTTTAATTTCGGATTCAGCAGTTTCATCATCGCAGCGCTGACCTCACGTTTTGTTTTTCCGCTCATCAGCCTGGAGGGTAGGGGCCTGTGGGTGATCCTGTCCTCACCTCTGCGAATTGCAAAGCTTTTCAGACAGAAATTCTGGCTCGCTTTCGCAGTGTTCTTTACCCTGGCTGAAGCTGTCTCTCTGACAAGTAATTTGTTTTTGAGCCGGGATATGCCCACCGCAGTGATCTCTTCGATCATGCTGCTAGTGATGAGCCTCGTTCTCATCAGTTTCTCCCTGGGATTCGGTGCCGTATTTGCTCAGTTTCACGAAAGCAATCCCTTAAAAATCAGTTCCGGTACAGGCGGCATTATCACCATTATCGCCAGTCTGGTATATGTGGGCCTGATGGTTGGCGCCATGGGACTGCTCCTGTGGCTTATCGGTTCCGGACGCACCAGCGCTGCCCTGTGGGCCACAGCCGGCATTCTGGCGCCAAACGGTCTGCTGGTCTATCTGCCCCTGAAATGGGGACTGCGGGTTCTGGAGCGAACCGAGCTGTAGGGGAAACCCGCGACCTAAGTTCCGAATTCACTGAAACAGTGGCATCTCTCTGTTTAGTTTGTACGGTTTTTGAGACTTTATCTTTCACAGCTGCCGTCATCGTAGAGGGCGCAACCGGCAGTCATGATGATCACGATAGCCTTTCCCGGCGGTCCACCGAAATCATATCCAAACTTCTGTCTGTAAAATAGAACAAAATCTCCTAATTTTACCCCATGACAAATATGCCGAACTCAAAAAATACACTCTCCGGTGAGGCCCTGCTGGCGGCAATCCAATCTGATTTCATCGGACTCGATACAAAATATAAACTGGCCACGGGTGATGTGACCCGCCGGATCTATCTTGATTCAACCGCCTCCACGCTGATGATGGGTTCCGCCTATCGGGCGGCGGCCGATTTTCTCAGACATTATTCCAATACCCATTCTATGATGCACTACAGTGCCCGCATCGCCACCGATACTTTTGCCTGGGCTCATGACCGGATCCGCGATTTTGTGGGGGCGGATGCCGATGAATATACTTGTTTTTTTACCGGCAGCGGTGTCACGGCAGGCATGAACCGGATGGCCCGTACCTTTAAGCACCTGCGGCCCGAGCGCAATATCGTGCTGATCTCCATCATGGAGCATCATTCCAATGATCTGCCGCACCGCAAACACGGGGGAACAGTGATCCATATTCCCGTGGATACACACGAATCACACATGGGTTGCATCGATCTGGTTCTGCTCAAGACCTATCTCGAAGAATATCGGGACAAGATCAACTATGTATCCGTTACAGGCATCAGCAATGTCACTGGCATTATTAATCCCATCAACGAGGTGGCAAGACTGGTTCATGAGTACGGTGCCTACCTAATCGTGGATGCGGCCCAGATGGCGGCCCATGTGCCCATCCGTATGAGCGGCCATCAGAACCCCCTGCACAATGTGGATGCCCTGGTCATTTCAGGACACAAGACCTATGCTCCGGGCTCACCGGGGGTCGTCATTGCCCGGAAATCCCTTTTAGAAAACCTTGAGCCGGAGGAAGTAGGAGGCGGTATGGTTGACAGGGTTTTCCCGGAAAGCTACATCATTTCCGACAAATTCCCCACCCGGGAAGAGGCTGGTACGCCCAATATTTACGGTGCCGTTCTGCTGGGCGCCGCCATTGATATCCTGGACCGCATCGGTATGGAAAGGGTCCTGCGGGATGACCAGACCATTACGAACAGGGCGCTGGAAGCCATGCTGAAATTTGAGGATGTGGTTGTTTACGGTGAAACGGACGTGAACTCCTGCCCCCGGGCCGGGACCATCTCCTTCAATATCCGTCATTACAATCACGGTCTTGTAGCAGCCATCCTGAACGATTACTTCAATATTGCCGTACGCAACGAATGTTTCTGCGCTCATCCCTATGTTGAAAAAATGCTTGAGCTTACGCACAGCAGAGAGATCCATATCGCCCGGGTCAGGCAGGTGAAAGACTGGCATGCCGAACCCTGGATGGGCATGGTTCGTGTAAGTTTTGGGATTTACAATACTTCCGCCGATGTAGATCATTTCATCCATGCCCTGGCTGAGATCATCCGCAGGAGGGATGAATTCAAGGACCTGTATTTCATCAACGACCAGGGGGATTACGAACATAAAACTTTCAAGTTCAAAAGTGCAGAGTATTTTTGCTTGAATGCCGCCGTAGAGAACGAAATCGATATACTTGCCGGAGACAAGTCCGCCGAATAACAGCCGAGAATGTCCGTCGCAGAAAAAATCTCCCGTCTCCGGAAAACCCTCCTTGAGCATAACAGACGCTATTATGTGGAGGATGACCCCATCATCTCAGATGCGGAGTATGACCGGCTCCTGCGGGACCTGGAGGAGCTTGAAAAACGGCACCCTGAGCTCATAACCCCCGACTCGCCCACTCAGCGTGTGGGCGCTGCACCGCTGAAAGCTTTCGGAAGCATTACCCATCGCCAGCCCTTGTTGTCTCTGGCCAACGCGATGAACGAAGAGGAAATCTACGCCTTTGATGCCAGCGTCAAAAAGGGACTGGAGCTTGAAACAGACATCGACTATGTTGCAGAGCCTAAGCTGGACGGCCTGGCGGTGGAGCTGGTCTATGAGAATGGATATTTTGCCTATGGTTCAACCCGGGGCGACGGCACTACGGGAGAAGATATTACCCAAAACCTGCGCACTATCCGGGCAATTCCGCTGAAGTTACGGGACGACCTGACCCCGCCGCAGCTCCTGGAGGTCCGGGGAGAGGTTTTCATGAACAAGGTGGATTTTGAGAAGATGAACACCCGCCGCCTGGAGAGAGGTGAAGCACCATTTGCCAATCCCCGTAATGCGTCTGCCGGCAGTTTGAGGCAGTTGGATGCCCGCATTACCGCCGGAAGACCCCTGCGCATCTACTGCTATTCAAAGGGGCATATTACAGATATGGCCTTCACTTCACACCATGAATTTCTGGCTGCCCTGCCGCGCTGGGGTTTCCCGGTAAATCCCCTCATTGAACGGGGCCGTGGGGCTGAATTTCTGGTGGACTTTTTCCATCGCATGGAGGCTAGGCGCAATGAACTGCCCTATGAAATCGACGGTGTCGTATTCAAGGTGGACTCCCTTGCCCAACAGGATCAGCTGGGAGTTCGCAGCCGCAATCCCCGCTGGGCCATCGCCGGCAAATTCAAGGCCCAGCAAGTCACAACGGTCGTCAATGACATTGAGGTTCAGGTGGGCCGAACCGGTGCCCTGACACCCGTGGCGAAGCTTGCCCCTGTGACGGTGGGCGGTGTGGTGGTCTCTAACGCCACCCTCCACAATCAGGATGAGATCAGACGCAAAGATATCCGTATAGGGGACACGGTCCTCATTCAGCGGGCTGGGGACGTGATCCCGGAAGTCGTCAAAGTGATCACGGCAAAGCGCCCGCCGAATGCAAAAGTCTATCTCCTGCCGGATGACTGCCCGGTCTGTGGTCACAGGGTATCCCGCCCTGAAGGCGAGGTGGTTGCCCGCTGTCAGAACATGGCCTGCCCGGCACAGGTCAAAGGCCGCATAGAGCATTTTGCCGCTAAAAACTGCCTGAATATTGAAGGTTTCGGTGTAAAACTCGTCGATCAGCTTGTGGAAAAAAAACTGCTTTCAGACGTTGCCGGCATCTATGAATTAACCCGGGCTCAGCTGGCCGGTCTGGAGCGCATGGGCGAGAAATCGGCCGCAAATATCATCGCCGAAATTGAAAAATCCAAAAAGACTACCCTGGCCCGCTTTATTTTTGCCCTGGGCATCCGGAATGTGGGAGAACATGCGGCAAAATTACTTGAGCAGGCTTTCTCCGGAGATCTGGATCGTTTACGGAGAACCTCCTTTGATGAACTCATCGCCATTCCCGAGATCGGTGACATCATGGCGCAATCCATTCTGGATTTCTTTGCCGATGCCTCCAATGCCGGTATCATCGACAGGCTCCTTGCCCAGGGGATCACTTTCAAAGCCGTGCTGAAACCGGAAAGCAGCGCTCTTGCCGGAAAAACCTTCGTCTTCACAGGCAGTTTGGAAAAATTTTCCCGGTCGGAGGCCAAAGTAATGGTTGAAAAACGGGGGGCCAGGGCCAGCGGTTCTGTCAGCAGCAAGACGGACTATCTGGTGGCGGGGCCCGGTGCAGGGTCCAAACTGGCCAGAGCAAGAGAACTTGGAATCAGAATTCTCAGCGAAGCTGAATTTCTCCAAATGATAAAAAATCAAATGTCCGAGGGGGCAATGCCATGATCGATCAAAAATTGTATGAAAAAATCCAGGCCAAATTCCCGGACGGGAAGTTCCCGGCTCCGTTTTCCAGATCGCTGGATATACGCCTTATCCGTTACCTGGAAGGAGAAGTCGAGACAGAGGTCACAGTCAGGAAGGACTGGCTGAATCCCTTCGGTATCGCCCACGGTGGATTTCTGTTCACACTGCTGGATGAGACCCTGGGTGCCGGCGCTGCAACGGTGGTGGATAAGCCGGTTTATGCCGATGCCAGGGCCATGACCACGGCCAGCCACAATATCTTTTTCCACTCCCCGGCACATCCCGGGGAAACACTGGTGATATCCGCCGGTGTGATCTCCGCCCGAAGAACGCTCATTGCCATGGAAGGCCGTATCCTTAAAAAGGAGGACAAAAGTATTGTTGCTACCTCAAAGGGGCTCTGGTTTGTTATTCGATAGAACTTTTATTATGGACGGAAGCCTGTCAAAAGCTCCTTCCCGGGTCTGATGACAGAGACAGGCCATTTAATGGACAGGGCAGGATAATATGATGGAACTCCACATCTCCAGGCAATCCGGACTTAAATATGATCTCCATCATTCACCCTTTTCCGAACGGGGGAAACTTAGGCTTGGGAATCTGCGGCAGATTCGTGATCTGGTTAAAAAAATCAACGATAAACGGAATGAGATCCACCAGCCCGGGGATTTTGCGGCGGCTGGTGAATTGTTTGCCATGGGGCTCATCAATGAGATTGTTCGCCTGGTCACCCAAGCTTACAAACAGGATGTGGATACTTCATTGTTTGCCGACTGTCTGGGGTGGCTGGAACAAAAAGTCGGTCCTAAAAAACTGACCTCTGTTCTGAGGTGCTTCGCGGAAGAATTCTCGATTTCGGAGGTTGAAGGGGAAAATCCCGAAGGTGAACTCCGTGTTCAGGAGGGTGAAGACGGTTCCTCCGATTCCGAAATCATGCTGGAAGAGATGTTCTTCCTCGCTTTAGCCAATCAAAATCCTGCTTTCAACCCTGCCCGGGAGCTTTTCGATGATTCGCATCTTGACGACGGGTCGGATTACCGGACAGTGCTGGCGGAAATGGAGCTGTACTTCAGATCTCGTCCCGGCTTCGGCCCAGACGGACTTTGTCTGCCGGATCTGCTCCGGGCTCCCGTAAGGTTTTCGCCCGGTTCGCTCTCCGGTCAGCTGCGATATATTGCCGCTAACTGGGCAGACCTGCTGACACGGATGGGGTTCGACCTCTCCCGCCTGCTGCTGGGGCAGGATGTGCTCCGGGAGGAAGAAAAGCTCAGAGGCGCCGGACCCGGACCTGCGACGGTTATCACCTATTCGGAGGAGGATGAAGAGCGATTTTCAAAAGACAGCCACTGGATGCCGCGGCTGGTGATGATGGCGAAAAACACGCTGGTCTGGCTGAACCAGCTGTCTGAAAAATATTCCCGGCCGATCTCGCGCCTGGATCAGATCCCGGACGAGGAACTGGACCGGCTGGCGGACCGTGGCTTTACCGGACTCTGGCTCATCGGTCTCTGGGAGCGGAGCCCCGCCTCACGCAGGATCAAACAATTGTGCGGCAATCCGGAGGCCGAAGCTTCCGCTTATTCGCTGAAAGAATATCGTCCTGCAGGAGCGCTGGGCGGAGATACTGCCCTGGAAGATCTAAAGGAGCGCTGCATGCAGCGGGGGATCCGTCTGGCCTGCGACATGGTTCCCAATCACACCGGGCTGGATTCCACCTGGATGATTGAACATCCTGAGTGGTTTCTATCCCGCCCGGATTGTCCCTATCCCAATTACAGTTTCGGTGGAGAAAATCTTTCCGGTTGTGAAGAGATCAGTGTGCGCATTGAAGATCATTACTTTGACCGGACGGATGCTGCGGTCGTCTTTGAACGGGAGGACCTTCGTACGGGGGAAGTCCGTTACATCTATCACGGGAATGACGGAACTTCCATGCCCTGGAATGACACGGCTCAGCTGAATTATCTGAATCCCGACCTTAGACGGGCTGTAATGGAGACCATTCTTGGAGTTGCCCGGCGGTTCCCTATCATTCGTTTTGATGCGGCCATGACCCTGGCCAAACGACATTTCCGGCGATTGTGGTTTCCCGAACCGGGGAGCGGTGGTGACATCCCCTCCCGGGCGGAAGCCGGCCTGTCCCAGGCCGAATTTGAACGGGCTTTCCCGGTGGAGTTCTGGCGTGAAGTCGCAGACCGGATCGCGGCGGAGGCTCCGGATACGCTGCTGCTGGCGGAGGCTTTCTGGATGATGGAAGGATATTTCGTGCGTACTCTGGGAATGCACCGGGTCTATAATTCAGCCTTTATGAACATGCTGAAAATGGAGGAGAACGGCAACTTCAGAAAAATGCTGAAAAATACGCTGGAGTTCGATCCTGAGATCCTGAAACGCTATGTTAATTTCATGAGCAATCCCGATGAAGAATCAGCCGCCCGTCAATTCGGCAAAGGTGATAAATATCTCGGCGTCTGTGTCCTCATGGCCACGCTGCCGGGCCTGCCCATGTTTGCCCACGGACAGATTGAAGGTTTTGAAGAAAAATACGGCATGGAGTACACCCGGGCCTATTGGCAGGAAGATGAAGATGACCAGCTGATCAGAATTCATGAAAACGTAATTTTCCCCCTGCTGCACAAACGTCGAAATTTCGCTGAAGTTGAAAATTTTTATCTTTTCGACCTACATACATCAGGGGATGAAGTGAACGAGAACGTGATCGCCTACTCCAATTCGTGGCAGGGAGAAAAGAACCTGGTCGTGTACAACAACCGTTATGACAAAGCCGCCGGGTGGATTAAAACTTCGGCTACCTTTCTCGATAAACACAGGCCCGGTGGACCCCGTTTGCAGCAAAAATTACTGAGTGACATTCTCGGCCTTTCTCCCGGGGAGGATAAATTTGTGATCCTGCAGGATGCTGTCTGCGGGAAAGAATATCTGCGCCGTGCAGACGAACTCATCCAAAAAGGTCTTTATCTCGAATTAGATGGTTACGAGTGTCATGTATTTACGAATTTTCGACTCGTGACCGATTCATCAATACAGCTTTACAGCACCCTCTGTACACGGCTGGACGGAAAAGGTGTTCTGAATATGGAGACTGCTGTCGAAGAATATTTGCTGCTCCCTCTGCACAACGCTTTCAAAAAATGTTTCAATCCCACTACCTTGAAACATTTTATACAGGATCACTCCACAACTTTATCCTGGGAAAATGCTGTTTCCCGGTCTCCGGAGCCGGATTTGGAGAGTCGGGAATTTCTGAGTGAACTGGAAAAATTTTCCGGTCAGCGCGTCTCGGAACTGGCAGCTCGTCACCTGCAGGAGACCCTTCGGGCCGTGAAACAAATGAAAGAACTTCTGGAAGATACGGAAACAGCCGACCTGCCGCCTGTGTCAGCGCTGGCCGAATTTTGGGGCAGACCCCGCTCGAAAGCCCTCATCCAGAGCTGGATCTGCACACGGAATATATCTGATTTCTTCCACTACGGTGAGGAGAGCAGCCCCGGACAACTGTTCCTGCATACACTCCGCCTCGGACCTGTTATCGAAACCGCTCTACGAGAGATCGGCCTCACAGATCAGGAGACCTGGCTCACGGGGAAACTGCTGCCCGTGATGATCGATCTGGAGGATGCTTTGGGAGAATCGAAGCCGGAGTCTCATTCCTCTGTTACCCTTTTTCGTTCGCTGTTTAAAAAAGAAGCCGTTTGCGAGCTGCTGGGAATGAACACCTTCGAAGGAGTGGAGTTTTTTAATCAGGAATCATTTGAGGCATTGACGGAAATTATCTACTTTTTAGGGCTTATCCGGCTGCTGAACGAAAACCAAAAAATTACATCAGCACTGCTCACAGCGTTCGGGGACCTTCATGCTCAATATCTCGCCTGGGAGCGGGCCGGAAGTGCCGCTGGTTACAGAACGGCACAGTTTTTGTCAAATTTGAAAGGAAATCACTGATCCATTGGGCGAAAAGAACCGACTCAAAGAAGCAGTAAAGTTAAGAGACCGATTCGAAAAAAGCCGTCAACATTCCGATCAGGTCAGGCGGCTGGCAAAGTCCATCCTCAAAAAACTGAAAAAAAGGGGGCTCTTCTGTGAGGAAAAATCCCTTTATCTGGAAGCGGGAGCCTTGCTGCATGACATCGGGCAATCCGTCAGTGCCCGGCAGCATCACAGACACAGCCGGGATATTATTCTGCGAGAAGGGCTGGCAGGTTTCAAGAAAAAAGAGCTGTTAACCATTGCCTGTATTGCAAAATTTCACCGGCGGGAACTTCCCCGGCATTCAGATGCCGATTTCAGGCAGCTCCCGGCACGACGGCAGCAAACGGTAAAAATTGCCACAGCCATTTTGAGAATAGCCGATGGTCTGGACAGATCTCACGGGAACATCGTGCAGAAAGTGAGGATCAGGCGTAAAAAAGATATACTCACTTTCGACCTGATTTCCCAATACAGCGTACTCACTGAAATCTGGGGGGCATTGCGAAAGAAGGAGTATTTTGAGGATCTGACCGGTTTGCGATGCCGTTTCCAGGCCTTCGAAGAAAATTAATGATCTTAAAATTAGCGGACAGATATAATAAATGACGAGACAATCCCGGGAAACACAGAAAGAAATCGATCAGAAACTGCTGAATTCAGCGCTGAAACGTCAGCTCTACAAACGGGAACTGAAACCCTACCAGGCAGAGCTGATCAAAATGCAGCGCCATCTTGAAAAGACCGGGAAAAAGCTGATTGTCTTGTTTGACGGCCGTGATGCCTCCGGAAAGGGCGGTACAATCCGGCGTGTCGTGCGCTATATGAATGAGAAGCATTATCGTGTGGTTGCGCTGGGGAAGCCCACCTACAATCAGAAAACGGAACTGCACATGAAAAGGTACATCGAGCATTTCCCACACGCGGGAGAAGTTGTGCTGTTCGACAGAAGTTGGTATAACCGAGCCATGGTGGAACCGATCTTTCATTTTTGTACCGAAAAGCAATATAAGAAATTTCTTAAAAATGTCGTTTCGTACGAAGAAAATTTTCTCTCGGATGGCGACACAATTTTACTGAAACTGTATTTTTCCGTATCCAAAAAGCAGCAGGAATACCGTTTCGAACGCCGGAAAAATGATCCGCTGCGGTCCTGGAAACTCAGCGAAGTGGACCTGCAGGCACAGCAGTACTGGGATGAGTTTACGGAAAAAAAATACAAAATGCTCAAAGCTACAAGTACACCCAAGGCTCCCTGGATCATTATCCGTTCGGACAACAAACACCTTGCACGGCGGGAAACCATGAAAGTGATCCTCAACTCGGTACGCTACCGGGGTCGGGCCAAGAAACTGGATTTCAACATCGACCCGCGAATAGTCATTCCCGCAGACCAGGAGATCAAAATTATGAAGCGGCAGAAACGCCGTTACGGAAAATACATTTTCTAATGGATATACAATTATCAGGAAAAATGGCTGGAGAAAAAAATGACTGAAAAGCAAAACAAACCCAAAACCACCGATACTGCTAAAACCGTTACCGCTTCTCGGCGCAGGTCCACCCCTGCAGCACGCCGGGCTCAGGCAGAGACTCCCAAACCTGTCTCAGCGGATATTTTATCCGAGGGGACGGCCCTCACATCCATCGATAATAAAGAATCCAAAGGGAAAATCGCGATCTGGGTTAAAAAACATGTGATCGAATACGAGAAAGAACTCAAAAAACTGCAGGTGGAAATGCTGAAGCTGCAGAACCACGTTAAGGCCAAAGGGTTGCGGATCCTACTGCTTTTTGAAGGACGCGATGCCGCCGGCAAAGGCGGGACCATTAAACGTATCACAGAACATATCAATCCTCGCGGCGCCAGGGTAGTGGCTCTGGATAAACCCAGCAACCGGGAGCAGACCGAATGGTATTTTCAGCGCTATGTGCCTCATCTGCCTGCCGCCGGAGAGTTGGTCTTATTCGACCGCAGCTGGTACAACCGGGCAATGGTGGAACCTGTTATGGGGTTTTGCACGGACGAACAGAACAAACGCTTTTTGAAATACGCACCACTTTTTGAAGAATTACTGGTGAAAGATGGGATCAAGTTGTTCAAATTATATTTTTCAGTCTCTAAAATGACCCAGAAAAGCCGCTTTGACGCCCGCATCAGCGACCCCCTGAAACAATATAAAATTTCTCCTGTTGACAAAAAGGCCCAGGACCTCTGGGACCAGTATTCCATGCGGAAATTTCAGATGATCACTGAAACCAACCGGACCCTGACACCGTGGACTATCATTCGTTCGGATAAAAAGAAGCTTGCCCGGGTAAATTGCATGAAATTCATTCTGTCACAAATTGACTACAAAGGGAAAATCTCTGCTGAGGAGCTGGTTCCGGATCCCTCGATCGTGATTTCGGGGATTGACGAAATCAAGATCATGGAAAAATATCTTTTCAATCCTGACAAGCTCCCCGGATAGGACCCTCTTTCCCAAAACCAGCTCTGACAATAAAATTCAGCCGCAGCGCCTGACACAGGTTTAGCTCCCCGGTTCCAATCGACTGTGCTTGCCGGTTCTTACCCGGCAGACCCCGGATACTTCACAATTAGTTTAAAAAGTCTTAAATTACATCTCGTCGTACCTCATCAATTTGAACAGGAGGGTCCCACCATGTTAAAAACTATCTTCAATTACAGGTTGATAAAAACCTTTACCGTTTTTTTACCCTTTCTTGCGATGCCGTTGTTTTCCCAGGAAGTAACTGTTTTCGGACAGGTAACTACTGTGACAGCCGGTATGGTCCAACCTCTCACCGGGGCTCACATCTTCGTTGGTAATGATCCGGAGATGGGGGACTATTCTGACGAAGACGGCTATTATGAATTCACATTCCTGTGGTTATGGGATGGTCCGATCACAGCAACCTGTACGGCAGAGGGCTATCAACCGGCCAGTGAGACCTTTTTACCGGAAGGCCTGGAATACCAGGTGGATTTTCAGCTGAGCCCCGTAAGCCTGCAGGATGCTGCGCTGTTCGGCCATGTATATGAAGAAACTTCTTCAGGCGATATCTCCGTTCCCCTGCCCGACGCGCTGGTTCAGATCTTCGGCGGATTTACCGGCGGTCTGCTGGCAGAAACTTTGACAGATTCTACCGGGTATTATGAATTTGGAGATGTGGCCTACGCAGCATATGAGATTACCGTTGAGTTGGAAGGATATATCGGTCAGGATGAACCGCTGGAGGGATACAGCAATGAACCGGTAGAACTGGATTTTTTCCTGCAGCCCCAATCGAGCAATGAGGTGGGCTGGGTCTTTGGTCTTGTCACGGGCCAGTTATCACCGGAGGGTCCCACTTTCCCCATCGGAGGAGCTCTCATCTCCGCCACGCCCGCCTGGGGGCCTGAACCCAACCCTGCAACCGAAACTAATGAAAACGGTGAGTATATTCTGGAACTTCAGGCAAGTGAAATTCCCTGGATCATTACCTGCGTGACCGAGCTGGGAACCCAGCAAAGTGACCTCGTCATTCAGCCGGATGCCGAACAGGAATTGAATTTTCATTTTAACGCCTGGGAATATCCCCAGCTCTCTCC
Source organism: FCB group bacterium (assembly GCA_013152375.1). Taxonomy (GTDB): domain Bacteria; phylum Fidelibacterota; class Marinisomatia; order SCGC-AAA003-L08; family JACNLC01; genus JAADGM01. Next base: position 19,776 of record JAADGM010000140.1, read on the forward strand.
TCCCCGGAGTTTGGCAGCCGAACAGGACCCCTCCGTTCCGGTTGTTTTCCTGACCTGGGAGACACCGTTCCACGTCCCGGATGACTGCCAGGTCCAGTATCGAATCTATGCGCATTTCCCCGACATGCCGGAAAATCAGTGGGATGTTCTGGGAGAAACAAGTGATCTGAATTGGGAGCATCAGCCGGAATTCCCGGATGATGAACCATACGAAATTTGTTACCGCGTAACCGCCCTCTGTGATGAACTGGAGTCACTCCCTTCAAATATCGCCTGTGTTTGGAATATGGAACCGACCTTTCCTCCGCCTCCGGTGGACCTCACGGCCTGGTATGATCCTTCCAACGGGCTGGGAGGAACGGCAATTCTCAACTGGCTGTACCCGCCACTGCCGGACCCTGACATGGTGCCGGTCTTTAACATTTACGCCAATCTGGGCTGGCAATCGGGTTATGAATATGTTTTTGCAGGACAAACTTCAGATCTACATTTTGAATATTTATTCGGTGATTTTGTAGCGCTGGACTCCACCATTTGTTTCAGGGTGACGGCCGTTATCGGTGATCTGGAATCAGATTTCAGCAATCAAGCCTGTTTCAACCCCTACGATCCCAATGAAAATGGTGTACTTTACGGCACGATCTATTTCCAGAGTGAGGATTTTGTCGACGTCGTCCCAGGCGCCCTCATTACGGCCGTACATCAGGTTTCAGGCGTGACGTATGATGCGGTAAGCGGTAATGACGGAAGCTACGAGATGGAGGTGCTCCCCGGGCCCTATCTCATCACCTGCGAACTACCATCTGGTGAGAGTCTCGTTGAAGACGCCGTCGTGCCGCCCGGTGCAGAAATTCGGGTTGACTTTTATTTTGGTTTTCAACCGATTGAACCGATACTCGCCGGCATGGTTTATGGTCTCACCATCTTCGGTGAGACAATTCCCATCTGGAATGCCCATCTTGTCCTGTGGCTGGGAGATATGCAGTTTGAGACTTACACGGAAGAGGGGAATTATTGGGTCGATCTGCCGCAACCCGGACTGTACAGTGTGGAAATAGAAGCCGAGGGATACGTGGGGCTCGCAGACGAGATCTGGGTCGGGGGGTTCACGGAGCAGGATTTTTATCTGGCTCCTTTGGACAATATGTTCCCTGCAATTCTGACTGCCGGAAGCGGAACGGTGCTGCCCGGCGATACCATTGCGATTCCCATCTTTTTGGAGAATACAGAAACTGTGGCAGGGATCCAGTTCACTTTAGCGGATGACCCCAATTGGCTGACTGCAGTGGATTACCCTTCGGAATTGGATTGTTTCAGCACCAGTTTCAACGAAGTCGGGGGTGGTGTCATTACGGTATTTTTCTCTCCAGAAGGTTGTTCGCTGGAACCCGGGGAATATAATTTTGCCACTCTGTATTATCTGGCCGATGAAGGAGCATCTCTGGGAGATAGCATTGATCTGTTTTTTGCTGATCTTATCATTTCCGATCCGATGGGAAATTCGATTCCTGCCGAAGCGGGCAATGCTGTCGTGGTGGTCGGGCTGCCGGGTGATATCAATCAGGACGGAATGACTGACATTTTGGATATCGTGGCCCTGGTCACTTTTGTCATTCAGGCCGAAACGCCCGATGATTATCAGTTCTGGGCAGGCGATCTGAATGTGGATGGTGATTTGAACATCCTGGATGTAGTCCGGCTTGTGAATCTGATCCTCGATAGCGGGCTGTAAACCGGTTTGTGAGATATGAAGACTATGAAGCTGAAAATCTCTGCTGTTTTGCTAATGATGATCATGGGGGTTATGCCTGCAACGGCTCAAAACCTGGTAGTTAATCCCAGTTTTGAAAATGCCGGAATGCCCTCACTTGAGAACTGGGACATAAACTGTTATGCAGAATCCAGTGAGGACGCTCCTGAAGGATATGGTGAGTGGAGTATGAGACTGGAATCGGGAAATTTTGAGGGCTGTTTTCCCGGAATAGCTACCCAGATATTACCTGATATCGTTTATTCACCCAGTTCTGTCCCAGTGGTCAATCTTTCGGGCTGGATGAAGACGGAGGAAGGATTTCAGGCTCTCTCGAAGATTGGCCTTGGTGTACCGGAAACAGGCGAACTTTTATTTTCAGTTACAGCTGATTCGATGGAATGGTTTTATGTGGAACTGGTTGATACCCTGCTTAATTTATCACCCGGCACAGCCTATGGCGTTATACTGGATGCCGGCAGCATCGGGGGTCCGGGTGCGGCACATACTCGATTCGACGGGATATCACTTACAATGACCGGCAGTTTTAATAAAGGTGATGTCAATGCAGATGGTACAACGAATATTATTGACATTATTTTAATGGTTGGCATTATTTTGAATTTTAATACCCCCAATGAATATGAACAATGGGCAGGCGATATGGATTTAGATAATGATATAGATATTCTGGATATTATAAATGCAATGCTAATTCCAATAGCTTCAAAATAAAAGTATCAATAATTATCCTTGAAAAGTGTGAAATTTGAATCATGAATAAGCAGAAGATTAAAATAATACTCCTCATTGTTGCAGTTACGGTTACAGCCTGCGAGATCAAAGATGACCGGGTTACTATCCCAGACCCGAAGGAAGCGGTTGGGGAAATTAAGTTGGGACATGAAGTCGCCGGAGAATTAGCCGGAGAGCTGCGTGAGACTTTATTAAATTCCATTGATGCCAGCGGATTTGTGAATACGATAACGATCTGCAACCAGTGGGCACCGGTTTACGCTCAACGGGTGGTAGAAAAGTATGACGGCGTAACCGCAATCAAAAGGACCGCTTTCAGGGTACGTAATCCTGCCGATACACCCGATAAATATGAAAAAGAAGCCCTGCTGTATTACAACGAAAAGATCCAGATGGGCGAAGACCTGCCGGAGTATTACATCCAGCGGATCATCCAGGCTAAAAAAGTCTTTTACCGCTATTATGAACCCATCGTTATGGGCGGGATCTGTCTGCATTGTCACGGTGAAGAAAAAAATATCAATCCTGAAATCCTGAAAAAAATCAACCAGCTCTACCCTGCGGATTCCGCGACGGGTTATCAGGATAAAGATTTTCGGGGGCTCATCAGTGTGACCCTCGATCAGCAGCCGGAGAACTGATGCTTTGAATCCGGGTTTTGAAGCGGCAATCTCCGGCATCCAATGACTCGTTCAATAAAAGAAGGGTTAAACTCATGAAATCAATTAAACTTGCCTTCGGTTACGGTTTTCTCCTTTGGCTGATCCCATTTATCATCGCCTTTCTGATCTATCCACTGAAGGAGGTCGGTTCACCCATGTTTGAAACCATCATGCCCCTGGTGCTGACCTTTTGCTGTATGATCTTTACATACCGCTATTTCCGGTCCTGTCATGCAGATTATCTCAGCGAAGGATTGAAACTGGGCTTCCTGTGGTTCGGGATCAGTCTGGTCATTGATCTCGTCATGTTCAGCAGAGGTCCCATGCAAATGCCCTTTCTGGATTATATGGCAGACATTGGCTTCACCTATTTGATTTTCCCTATCATTACCGTCGGCGCGGCCCATCTGCTCGCAGATCGACCGTAAACAGTCTTCGCAATCCGGAACAGTGATTCTCTCCGGCGGGTGAAATAGATCAATAAAACAGTTCATCCGTCTTCAGGAATACTCTCAACTTTACCACCCTGATATAACACCTGAAATGAGAAAGAGAGAATGACCGAAATACCCTATATCGGTGAGATCCTGTCCCTGGCCAGTGCAATGATCTGGGGCCTGTCCGTTGTGTTCTTCAAAAAAATTGGAGAGCGGGTTTCACCCATTGCACTCAACCCGTTTAAAAACATGGTTGGCATGATCTTGTTCCTGGTGACAATTCTTCTCCTTCACCAACCCATTCTGCAGCCCATTGCTGCGGCAGGATCACCCGGCTTAACCCTCACCGATTACGCGCTGCTGATTCTTAGTGGTATCGTGGGAATCGGGATTGCCGACACCATCTTTTTTATGTCTTTGAATACACTCGGTGCCGGGATATCGGCCATTGTGGACAGCGCCTACAGCCCAATGGTCATTCTGTTTGCTTATGTGCTGGTGGGTGAACGCCTGGGTTTACTGCAGTTTTTGGGGGCCGGCCTCATCATTGCCGCAATTCTGATTACAACTTATAAAGTCCGGAAAATTCCCGTAAGTCAGCACGAGTACCGTAAGGGTGTTGTACTGGCAATCACCGCCGTTGGTTTGATGGCTCTCGGGGTCGTAATTATAAAGCCGGTGCTGAACAAAGTTTATGATGATGCCTCCATGCAGCTCTGGATTGCAGGGTTCAGGCTGGTTCCCGGTGTTCTGGTTTCCGGACTTATCTTTCTGTTTTTTAACAGACGTTCCAACCTCACCGCACCCTTTAAAGACAAATCTCTCTGGCCGTTACTGCTCGGCAGTTCTTTCATGGGCAGCTTTATCGCCCTGACCATGTGGATTGGCGGGATGGCCATGACCAAAGCATCTGTAGCCAGCGTTCTGAATCAGACCTCCACTGTCTGGATTTTCATTTTTGCCTGGCTGTTCCTGAAGGAACCCATCACCAGACGGCGAAGTTTTTCGCTGATTTCCGCCGTTATCGGTGTTTATCTGGTTTTTATCGGCGGGATTTAAAGCCCCGGCTCCAGTGCGTGTACCGCGCAGACGCTGATAGCTGTTTTTCTTCCACCAGCTCGAAGATTTTCTTTATCCTGTCAAGAGGTATCGGGAACCAGGTATCAACCCCCTCTGTTTTACCGTCAACGAATGTGATGTGCAGGTCAGTTGCCAGGGGAAAAAATTGTGCATAGACTCCTGCTCCCCCGATGATGAAGACTTTAGAGAGATGATCTTTCCGAAGGGCCTGCAGACACGCCTCCATCGAGGAATAATGCTCTACTCCCGACAGTTCATCTGAAGACAAAACAATGTTCCGGCGGTTCGGCAGGGGTTTTTTAGGCAGAGAGAACCAGGTGTTTTTTCCCATAATGACGGGGTAATGCCGCGTGAGCCGTTTAAAATTTTTCAGATCTTCAGAAATATGCCAGGGGAGTTTCCCGTTTTTCCCAATAGCCCCCGTCTGATCCTGGGCCCAGATGAGATGAATCTCTAAAAGTGTCTCCATCTTCGTATCCGGTTCACACCGCCACATCAAATTTAATGGCCGGGTGGTGCTGGTAATCCCGTACCGTAAAATCCTCAAACTGCAGTTCCCAGAAGGGTTTTTTTGCAATTTCTAAACGAGGGAGAGGCAGGGGTTCCCTGGACAATTGCTTTTCAAGACCCTGAATATGGTTAACATAGATATGTGCATCATTGATGTAGTGAGAAAATTCCCCCACTTCAAGACCCGTCTCCTGGGCAATCATCTGAGTGAGAACGGCATAGTTGGCCACGTTGAAAGGAATCCCCAGAGCAATGTCGCCGCTGCGTTGAGTGAGATGACAGTTCAGCCGCCCATGCGCTACTTTAAACATAAAAAAAGCATGACAACTCGGCAGGGCAATCTCATCGAGCACTGCCGGATTCCAGGCGGAAACAACCATGCGCCGGGACTGCGGTTTGGTTTTGATTAAATCGATGACATAGTTAATCTGGTTGAAATGCTCCAGTTGTAATTGACCGTCTTCACCGGGCGTGTACTTTTCCCAGTTGACCCACTGATATCCGTACATTTTCCCCACTTCCCAGTTTTTTTCAGCAGAGGTCCAGGCATCCCAGATTTTTGTATACTTCCGGAGGTTGCGGATATGCGTTTCTCCGGACAGGTACCACAGGAGTTCACGGATTACAGAAGAAAAATAGATCTTTTTCGTGGTCAGCAGGGGAAAACCGTCCTGAAGATTGATTTTATAATGATAGCCAAAATAAGACAAAGTATCCATACCGGTTCGATTCGGCTGACGAATACCTTCTTCCAATACCGTTTTGACCATATCAAGATAAGCTCTCATCGTGTATCCTTCAAATATTTGTGCCAGAGTTTCTGAAAGGATGCCACCAGTTGCGGATTGCCTCCCACCAGTCCGGGTGTGATGAGGGGATTGGCCTGATTAAATTGCCGGATCTCGCCATTGTTAATGTTTCTGAGCTCACCCCCCGCCTCCCGGAGAATGATGTGACCGGCCGCCACATCCCACTCGTTCTTTGGCCGCAGAGTGGCGAAAATATCGAATTTACCGGCAGCGGTCAGACCAAGTTTATAAGCTACGCTGCCAATATGCCCTTTACCGGCGAACCACTGGTCTGTATTATCCCACAGGCCGTTACGGGTCTCAGAACGGCTGATAACGATGGAACATTCATTTAGTGCGGATTTAGGGGAGCAGTAAACCCGGCGGTCATTGTAAAAAGCGCCCTGGCCCGCAACGGCGTACATCGTTTCCCGGGTGGCAGGATTATACAAGACGCCCAATACGGGGATTCCGTCCCTGACCAGGGCAATACTCACGGCGAAATTATCCACACCTTCTATAAATTCTTTGGTCCCGTCGAGCGGGTCAACAATCCACACATATTTACGCTTAAGCCGATCGTCAGAATCGATGGTTTCCTCAGACAACCAGCCATAGCCGGGAAATTCGGTGAGCAGGACATCTTTGATGCGGTTGTTTGCCGCATGATCGGCGTCCGTCACCGGATTATGATAGCTTTTCTCTTTGATCTCATAGTGATGCTTGTAATAGCGGAGAATCTCCCTGCCGGCTTCAACGGCGGCCAAGCGCGCGGTTTTTAGTTCATTTTCCATGGCTTAATTTATCATCGCTCAAACGGGAATCAGACAGGCTTTTCGTTGAACAGAAAAAAATCAATTAACGATTTAATCTTCATAACTGTTGAACGAATACCGGTAAATTATGGCCCTTAAATTGGGAGTCATTAAATGAAATTTAAATTATTAGTAATAATACTTGCAGGGATATCTTTCGTTCTGATCGGCTGCTCGAAAAAGCAGGATGATGCCGGACAGGTCAAGGGTATGGCGGATACGGCGGCTGAAACTGCAGCAGCGGGAAACACGACCTCACAGCCCTCCGATGATGCGACGCCTGCTGAAACTCAAGGAGACGTTGTGACAACAGAATCAGGATTACAATATATAGATCTGGTCGTCGGCTCAGGTGAAAGTCCCCAAAAGGGCGACAATGTCGTCGTCGATTACACGGGCTGGCTGGAAGACGGTACAAAATTTGACAGTTCGGTTGACAGAGGTACACCCTTTACTTTTCCCATCGGTATGGGCAGAGTCATTCCAGGCTGGGATGAAGGTGTGAGCAGCATGAAGGTTGGCGGAAAACGTAAACTTATTATTCCCTCGGAACTGGCCTACGGGGAACGCGGTGCCGGAAATGTAATCCCGCCGAACTCCACCCTGACCTTTGAAGTAGAACTGCATGAGATCAAAGCGCCTTTTAACGACCCCGATTTTGACCTGCCTGGTGAAGAAATCGTCACTGATTCCGGCTTGCGCATGATCGTCCACAAAAAGGGCGAAGGTCCTACACCCAAAAAGGGACAGACCGTGGTAGCACATTATACGGGACTCCTGGAAGACGGTACAAAGTTTGACAGCTCACATGACAGAGGTAAACCGATAGAATTCCCCGTCGGGGAAGGACGTGTGATTAAAGGCTGGGATGAAGCTTTTATGACCATGTCAAAAGGTGAAAAGAGAACCCTGATCATTCCCCCGGAACTGGGTTACGGTGAGCGGGGAGCCGGTCCCATACCGCCCAATTCAACGCTGGTATTTGAGGTTGAACTCGTTGACATCAAATAGCATGTCTTAATACCTGAATATAAAACCCGGCCCCGGCCGGGTTTTTTTATTTCATACACCAACCTTGTTATAATTTCGTAATGAACTGGCTGCAGTTCCGCTCATTACCACTTGCCAAATGAAACGGGCATCCGGTAATTTTTACTTACTTAAATTTGAAAAATCTCAGAAATACGGAAATAAAATGTCCAACAGACTATTACAGTTGATAATCCTCTGCTCCCTGGTATTCGCCACTGATAAGCCGGCGCAGGCCGACTCACTGCATCATCGGTACCCTGTAAAATCCTGCATTATTGACTTTGAACTCAATGGTATGCAAAAAGGACGGGAGACACTCTATATCGACGACTATGGGAAACGGGAAGCCAGATATTCCAAAACGACATTGGGGATTGGTGATTCTGCAAAAAAATCCAATACACTGATGCTTATGGATGAAACGTGGATCTATAATATCGATTTAATAAATAAAACCGGTACAAAAACCATGAATCCGGTACATGCCCCCATTCCAGTGCGTCAGGAATTCAAGGATATGATAACCCTAAATCATGAAAATATGCGCAAAATGGGGGGGAAACTTATCGGTGAAGAAGAATTCTTAAAGAAAAAATGCGAAGTCTGGGAAATCAAAGCTCTGCACAGTAAAACCTGGATCTGGAATGGGATCATCCTTAGATCAATCGTCAACACCATGGGTATGAAACAAGAGGTCCGGGCTGTAAAACTTCAGGAAAATGTCAATATTCCACCAGAAAAATTAACCCTCCCCAAAGAGCTTAAACTGACCGAAGTCCATACACCGGATAAAATGTTGAGAAACTTTAACCC
>JAADGM010000140.1:28462-63348 GCA_013152375.1 FCB group bacterium
GACGATTTTATTCACCCATTTTTTTCAATCTGGCAAGACGATCCGGTTGATTTTTCTGGAGCCAGGAGTCCTGAGATAAAATATCATAGGCCAGCTTAAAATATCGCCGGGAATTTTCCTGGTCTCCCTTAAGAAGATAGAGTTCCCCCAGTTCTTCGAAGACATATCCGTCAGGCGGCAGCGCCTTTTCAGAAATCTCCTGCTCCAGCTTTTTTTGTAAATCCAACGCTTCATCAAGCCTGCCCAGCGAGCGAAAGGTTCTGCCCACAGTCCATTTGGCGATGAGGGCTCCGGCCTGATCCCCGATCTTTTCACGCCACTTCAATCCCTTCTGAAAATAGACCAGAGCCGTATCGAATTGCCCAAGATCATGATAGGTCCAGCCGATGTTGTTATACAGGGGACCCCGCCATCCCTTCGCCCGGGGGTCGGTGGTCTTTTCTGAGATGGTCAGGGCTTTCAGACTCCAGTAAAGCTGCTTTTCAGGCGGTTCTACGATACCCAGCATATGTGCTACATCGACCGCCCAATAGTCTTTACCATTAGCTGTCGCAAGCTCCCAGGCCTGGAGAAATAACGGTTTTGCCTTTTCGGGGGAACCACTGGAATTCAGCACTCTGCCACGCTCCAGCAGATACCGTACACGGGCCACGATCATCTCGTCCGTGAGCAGGTTCTGCACCCGGTCCAAAGTTTCATTCGCACCCGTGAAATTATCCTGCAGGCCCTGTGCACGGGCAATCTGTGTCAGCAGCTGAGCATAGTATGATTTATTACGGGAGCGCTTGGCGTTGGGGAGCAGATCCCGAAACACTTTTTCTGACGCTGCGGGGTCGTTATAATTCCACATGCTGTCGAAATCCGGCAGAGGAGTGATGGTCTCCGGGGCTTTCTGACCTGTCAGGGTTACGATCAGGAATGCCGTCGCGGCAATCAGTTTAAATATTCCGGTCATTTGATATTACCTTTCTGACATTGGTCAATGAACTATCTGTCATTTTTAACTGTTTTCTCAAAAATGATCCGCATGCCAATTGAGGTCAGGTCCGGCACCAGAAAATGCGGAATACGCAAACCTTTTGAGATCAGCGGGCTGAACCCGCCGGTCAGCAGTACGGGTGGATTTCTCCATCCTGTTTCCTGCAGGATTCGCTTTACCATTCCTTCGACCTCATCGATTGCCCCAAACATGATCCCGGCCTGCAAATTCGTGGCGGTGTCCCTGCCGATGGGAGTGTCCGGGATGGTAAAGGCCGTTTCTCTTAAAAGGGCGGCGCTTTCAAACAAATAGCGGGCGGATACATCAATCCCGGGGGCAATTGCGCCTCCGATGAATACGCCTTTGGGATCTATCACATCATAGGTGGTTGCCGTGCCAAAATCGACCACAATTCCCGGGGTTCCATACAGTTCAACAGCGGCGACGACATTACAGATCCTGTCGGCACCGATCTCATCAGGCCTGATCACGTCTGTTTTCAAACCCGAATTCCGATAATCCACCTGCACGGGGTCCAGGCGAAACAGATTCCTGCAGGTTTCGATATAGGCAGATGTCAGGCCGGGAACCACCGAACTGATCACAATTCCATCAATATCGTATTTTTTCAGGATTGAAAATTCTGCAAAGAAGTTCAGGTCTGATGCAAGGCGCAGTGACTCCTGCGGTTTTTCCCCTTCAAACAGGGTACAGACTACATTCGTGTTGCCGATATCAATTGTCAGTATCATCAAATTCAATTTCTCCGGATGAAAATATTTGTTCTTTCCCGCCGATCCGTATTCTGGCGCAGCCCCGGTCGGTCAAACCTTCAAAAAGACCCCTCAACATTGTGGGTCCGCGGTTAAATTTTACGGTTTTTCCTGCATGCGTACAATAGGATTCCCACACTTTCAGGATATCGGCAGGGGCCGTTGTCGGATCATAGCTTTCCATTGCCAGTAAAATCGCTGCAAGCAGCTTTTCCCGACTCCAGGTTTTTCCCGTCGTGCTAAACAGAGACGTTGTGGATGCCTGAAGATCAGCGGGCATTTGCGCAAGGTCTTCGTTGACGTTGATTCCAATTCCCACGATAATGGCGCTACCGTGGCCGGTTATGAAACGCTCAGCGAGGATTCCCCCGATCTTTCTGCCGGAAATTAAAATATCATTGGGCCATTTGAGTCCTGCCTGAAAGAACCCCCCGGCCCGAAAGCCGTCTACAACCGCCACACCGGCCATTAATGAGATGAGCCCGGAGGCTTCCATTGAAAGCTGCGGATACAACAGTAAGGAAAAGGTCAGATTCAGGTTCTCTCCGGAATACCACCGGCGCCCGGCCCGTCCGCGCCCGGCTGTCTGGTGATCCGTTAGCAGCAGGGTTCCTTCTGGAAGGGTCTCAGTGGCGCAGGTTTTTCTCAACAAATCATTGGTCGAACCAATCCGGGGGATATACCGGAACTCCCGGCCAAGAGTTCTGGTGATGAGCGCCTTAAAATATAATTCTCTGTTGAACATGGACCCTTCTCACATCTGTCCCACCGGACGTCAGTGTGTATCCTTTCCGCCCCAGTGTATCGACAGCCAGATGGTTTCAACGTCAGGGTCCGTCCATTCAACGCGATGTTTGCGATGCGCCGGGATTTCCACGTAATCGCCAGGGTTTAACCGCAGTTTTGTTTCCTCACCTGAAAAACGAAGTTCTGCACGCCCCTTCAGTACAATTACCCACTCATTGAAATCCTGATCATACCAGAACCCCGGCGGTGATACCTGTCCTCTTGAAACGATCCGCTCGATTTTCAATTGTGAGTCCTTCACCAACGTCTCCATTACTTCATCTGAGAGTTCGGTTGGTATTTTAGAAAATATATTTTTCATTTATAGCAATCTCATTCCGGTTATCATTTCGCAGGAAAAGCCCCTATTTTTTTCATAAGATCAGGTCCACCAGCAACACAATATCAAGGATTGTCACGACATTATCCTGATTCAGATCGTAACCGGGGCAGACTCCGGAAAAATTCAGAATGCAGTCGACGATCAGGATCACATCTGTGATGTCGATCTGTCCGTCGCCGTTGATATCCCCGGTAAGTCCGTCTTCAAAAGCGGTAACGGATTCCAGGAGTTCTCCGTCAAAATCAAACAGGGTGAGATTCTCCCAGGGGGATTCGTAGACTCCCGTGGAAATCCAGTCCGGAGCCCAATAAAAGAGCCCGGCCCCGGCTCCATCCGGAATGCTGCTGACTTCACCGATTAGCTGATCCAAAAAATTCCACTGTCCTTCAACGGTAGCAGGGAAACCCTCCAGCAGCTGATTTTCCGATCCCACAATATTGTCGGTCCCATCGCTCCACTCCAGTGTCCAGGGGTAGGCGGTTTCCACTATCAGGATCTCTTTGGAATAAAGTTCGTGCAGGGCGTTCATACTCGTGGAAACCTCCTCCAGTGTTCCATGCCACCAGGGATAGTAAGACAGACCGATGATCTCAAAGTCAGAAATCCGTGGAATCAGTCGATCAAAGAACCATTCTGCCGCCCCGTAATTACCCCCGTTGTCGAAGTGAATACAGATCCGGGTTGAGTCACGGGAGGGTGTACTGTCTCTGACAGCCTGTATGGCGGTATCCACCAAAATTCCCAGTTGATCCCACTGTATATCGGTGTTGTACGAACCGCAAACCCGCCCGTCATCCCACAGCATCCCGCAGCTGATCTCGTTGCCGATTTGCACAATAGCAGGACTTGTATTTTGATCTCTAAGAGCATTAACGGCAGCAAGGGTAAATTGATACAGGCTGTCCGTAAGCGATGAAAAGTCCAGATCAGTCCAGGCCGCCGGTTTTACCTGATGGGCAGGGTCTGCCCAGGTATCGGAATAATGAAAGTCCAGAAGCAGCCCCAGCCCCTGGTCCCTCGCACGCCGGGCCATCGACAGGACATGAGACAAATTGTTGTAGCCCTCGGCAGGATTGTTCCAGAGCTTGAGGCGAACCATGTTGATCCCATGATCAGTGAAGATCGTCAGGGCATCCTGCGGCAGTCCGTTCACTGTGAAAATACCGCCGCTGTCCTCTACCCGGTCCAGCAGGGAACTGTCCACTCCTTTTAGCAAAGAACCGCCAACACCCCTCAATTGGGCAATAGAGAGGGCAAAGATCAGGCTCAGGACTTTCAAACTGTACCGGGCCTGAAATCGGTCCTTCACCAAGTTTTTTCTACAAGGACTAAAACCGTTGTCATTTTGTAACACAGGTCTGCTCCCGTCAGAGGTCTTTCAACAGAGTATTTTCGGGCGCTTTCTCTAGATATCGGTCAAAGGCTAGCAGGGTTCGGGAGAGTCGATCCAGTTTTTCATCCTTCAGGACGTGAATGTCGTTCACTCCCAGAGTATCCAGCGAGGTCATGACGTACCGCAGGGTAAACTGATTCACATCCCCGGCCGGCAGCCAGGCCGGTTCTTTACCGTTTCTGGCAACAGTTTCAGAACAAAGTCCCGCTTCCGCCAGGCGGGACAGAATGCGATTTACCAGGCGAATGGGAATTTCCAATTGGATTGAGATTTCTTTCGCCGTCAGCGGCTGCTCTCCTTTAAGGATAACCGATACCAGCAAATGCAGGATGCGCAGCGTCAATAATTGTTGATAACGATAACTGACATGAGAGCAATCCGTGGCAAATTCGTAGGCTTCGACATTCTGATGGGCATAGGCTACTTCGACGCCGAAAAGAACGACCAGCCAACTGATTTGCAGCCAGACGAAAAAGAGAGGAATCGCCGCGAAACTGCCGTAAATAGCATTGTATTTGGCCACGCCAATCTGAAACTCGATGTAGCCCCACTGGACCAGCTGATAGATCGTACCTGCAATGATCCCGGCGATGAGACCAGAACGGAAATTCACGCGCGTATTGGGGATCACCATGAACAGAAAGGTGAAAAAAATCCAGATAACCAGATAAGGCAGGAGATGCAGGAGAATCGTCAGTACTGGCGTCAACATCTGCTGGATGACCCCACTCTGGCCGCTGTTTGATAAGGAGGTGGAAATGATAACCGTCAAACTGACAGAGAAGGTGACGAAGACCGGCCCCACCAGCAGGATTGAGAGGTAGTCGCTGAATTTCCTTCCCAGGCTCCGAACTTTTTTCACATGCCAGATATCATTGAAGGTTTTTTCAATATTGGTGAGCATCTGCAATACGATCCACAGCAGCAGAATGATACCAATCACTGCAACGGTGCTGCCCTCTGTGTTTTTCAGAAGGATTTGAGCCGAGTCCATGATCTTTGTCAGTATGGCTTCATGGGCTGCAAACTTTTCCAGCAGCTGTTCCCGGAGGATTGCCTCAAATCCAAAACCCTTGGCTATCCCGAATCCGATTGCCAGGATCGGTACGATCGACAGGAGAGAGTAATAGGTCAGGGCTGATGCTTTCAGGGGACATTTGTCCTTTTTCAGACCGTAAAAGGCCAGCAGCATGATCCGGATTTGTTTCAGGAAAAAGGAAGGTACCCGGGCCAGATCCGCCAGGCGGATATTCCAGACATCCGAAGTAATAAAGGTGAATATTTTACGAAAAAAGCTCACCGCAGGGTCTGTTATGCTGAAGAATTTTGACGATCCTGTTTATGCCGCAGAGATTAAAGTCACCATTCAATCGATACAGGTTTATTCTGCAGGATGTCTTCTATACGCTGCAGAACTTCCTCTGTGAGCAATTCCACGGCACTTGCAGCTTTCAGGTTTTCTTCGAGCTGTTCCATTTTGGTTGCCCCCAGGATCACCGTACTCACATTCGGATTTTTCAATACCCACGCGATGGCCAGAGTCGCCATGGTTAGTTCCAGTTCTTCGGCCAGGATCATCAGCTCCCGCAGTTTGTGTATTTTTTCTTCGGTAATCCCCTCCAGTAGTTTGTCTTTCAGCCAACCCAGGCTTTCAAGAGACAAACGCGAACCACGGGGAATGCCTTTTAAGTATTTCCCCGTGAGGATCCCGGAATTCAAAGGAGACCAGGTCGTGGTCCCGAGACCAATATGGGTATAAAGATCCGCATACTCAGCTTCAAAGCGCTCCCGGTGGAACATGTGGTATTCCGGCTGTTCCATCGCCGGAGGAATGAGACAATTCTGCCGGGCAAAGGCATGGGCTTCCATGATCTGCTGTGCGCTCCATTCGGAGGTCCCCCAATACAGGACCTTGCCCTGCTGAATGAGGGTATTCATAGCCCAGACGGTTTCTTCTATCGGTGTATGCGCATCAGGGCGATGGCAGAAAAAGAGATCAAGGTATTCTACCTGCAGACGCCGCAGGGCGTTGTGACAGGCATCCATAACATGTTTGCGGTTCAATCCTTTCCGGTTGGGTCCCTCACCACCCCAGAATACTTTGCTTGAGACTACAAACGAATCCCTTGGCCATCCCAGCTGTTTCAGGTTTTCACCCATGACGATTTCAGATTGTCCCATGGCATAGGCTTCGGCATTGTCAAAAAAGTTGACGCCGGAATCGTAGGCTTTGACCATCAGTTCTTTGGCGAGTCTGTCATCAATCTGATTTCCGAAAGTTACCCATGAGCCCAGAGAAAGTTCACTGACTTCCAGGCCGTGTTTTCCCAGTCTTCTGTATTTCATCAGCTCCTCATATTTGACTTAATTTATTGAGTTGAATTTACGGCAAATGCAGAATACCACTGCACAGCAATCGTGCAACCGGAAAACTAGAGTAGCTCTTCCCGAATTCTTTGTAATTTTAACAGGATTACTTAACCGGAAAGGAGTCAATTTACGGATGAAGAAATATCAATTTAAAACAGTAATGGCACTAGCCCTAATACTCCTGACAGGCATCGCAGCCCTGGCGGCCCGGACGGATATCCCTGCGGTTTACGGGAATATCAGCGTAACAAAGACCGGTGAGCTGGTCTATCAGGACCGTGACGGGAATACACTGCCCTTACTGAAAAAACCAGCGGAGTACACGCTGCAGCAGATGCGATCATCCATGAGGGGGACAGAGACCGGTATCCGTTTCAATTTTGCCGATTCAACCCTGCAGGGCTCTCTTTACTACGGGCTTATTAATTCAGATGAAGCCCGGTATTCCAATCCCATTTATTATCATACGCCTGCAAAATTGACCGATGGTATTGCAGAAATCGATATTAAAAAACGTCTCCATGGAAAATACGATTTCACAAATTGGGAAGAAACGGGAATCGTCTCTCTCGGATATCGGGTTGTCACTGATCAGGGACTATTTCTATATGACGGCAAAATACGCCTGAAAGGTACAGGCCCCTTTGAGATTGGGCCGTGCATCATTGAGGGACCTTTTGTCAACCTGATCACGCCGGAAGGGGCAACCGTCTCTTTTGAGACAAACTTCCCGGTAGTTGGTGAAGTGAAAATAGATGGGCTCTATTTTAGTGATGAAACCCCTGACGTCCATCATGAGATTACCGTCACGGGGCTTTCGGCTGACCGCGATTATGAGTATGTGGTTGAAGTGGATGGAGTGACTGAACGATATGCTTTCCACACGGCACCCCGCCCGGAAGATCGGACAGCATTCACCTTTGCTTATGCCAGTGACAGCCGTTCCGGCGCCGGCGCCGGCGAAAGGGACCTTTACGGAGTAAACAAATACATGCTCCGGCGCATCGGTGCCGCCGCCCTCGACAATGAAGTTAGGTTCATTCAGTTCACGGGGGATCTGGTTTCCGGTTACAAACTGAACAAGGGTGAATTACAGCTGGAATACGCCAATTGGAAAAGAACTATTGAACCCTTCGCCCATTATATTCCTGTAATCCCCGCCATTGGAAATCATGAAGCCCTGGGTACTGTATTTGACAACGGCGGTTGGGGCGTTTTCTTCGATAAATTTCCTTTTAACGAAACCTCCTCGGAAAAAGTATTTGCGGATAATTTTGTGAATCCGTTGAACGGCCCTATCAGTGAAGACGGCTCAAAATATGATCCGGATCCGGAGAGTCAGGATTTTCCCCCTTATGCTGAAACTGTGTTTTATTATACTTATGGAAATGTCGCTGTCATCGCAATAAATTCTGATTATTGGTATGCTCCGTCGATCCGCCGTTATCCCGAAGGCGGCGGAAATCTTCACGGATACATTATGGACAACCAATTGGACTGGTGTCGGCGAACTCTGGAGAAATTGGAGCAGGACTCAACAATTGAGCATATCTTTGTGACTCAGCACACACCTATTCTGCCCAACGGCGGTCATGTTAAGGATGATATGTGGTACAACGGCAATAATCAGCCCCGGCCAACCATTGCCGGCCAGCCAGTCGAAAAGGGAATTATCCAAAGACGGGATGAATTTCTGGACCTGCTGGTCAATCAAAGCAGCAAAGTCGTCGCGGTTCTCACGGGTGATGAACATAATTATAACCGGCTGCTTCTGACGGCGGACACTCCCATTTATCCCGAAGACTACCCACATTCGAAACTTGAATTGTCCCGATCGTTGTGGCTCATCAACAACGGCGCCGCAGGCGCGCCCTATTATGCCCGGGAGTACCCACCATGGTCTGATGCTTTACAGCGTTTCTCCACCCAGAACGCCGTTGTACTGTTCAAGGTGGATGGTCAGCATATCCTTGCAGAGGTGATCAATCCGGATACACTGGAAAAAGTGGATGCTTTTGTGCTGAAATAATTCCGTCGCCTGGGGGAATCCGGCTGTTGAAGAATGTTTCTATTCGCCGATGATCAGGTTTAAAATGATAATGATGTCCAATACGTTTATGATGCTGTCGGTATTGATATCGGCCGCGTAGAATTGAACCGTATCCGGGTCGGCCAGACCCAGGATGTAATTGACAATGATTACCAGATCCTGTACGTTGATCACTCCATCATCATTGGTATCGCCGGGTGTGTAGATGAACTGATCTAAATAATCCGTGAGTTGCCTGAGGGTGATCTCGGCGGCGGTTCGGGCGGTATCCCAGTCAATCTGTCCGCCTACATGAATATGACCGGCTGCCAGGCAGGGGAACTCTCCATAGGGATTTTCTCCCCGATACCAGACGCCGTGATATCCCATGAATTCAGACAGAAACATACCTGCCGTTCCCTCCCAGTCAACATAGGAATTCAACCCCAGACCAGCTGTGTTTACGGCGCTCACAATGGCTTCTAGGGGCAGATCCGGGTTTCGGACGAGATAAGCCGGGTGGTCCTGGTCCGGGGGATTTGGAGTGGGCTGATTTGGCGGAGTGTAATCATAAATCCAGTTGGTTCGGTTGACGAGGTTCCATTCCAGTTCCCAACTATGATCTATCCAGCCCCGGCTGAAGGTGATGATGGCAATGGGCTGCAGATCTGCCACGATGTTCCAGAAATCTGATGAGGTGTCCTGATAGTCTACTTCGAGGTCACCATTTCCCTGTCCGCAGTCATCACAATCCGGGATATCAAAAACCGGGAAAAAGCTTACAATATCGTAACCTCGTCCTTCCCAGTCATCTCCCATCCAGCCGTCCGGGTTCAGGTCTGGGTTTTGACTGAACTGACGGATCATCTCATTGGTGGGCGGCCAGTAACCCGTTACGAGAATGACCGGGTTCACCCGACTTCTGCGAACCGGCTGGATTTGCTCTGCCGGACGACTTTTAACGGATACCGGCCGATATGCGGCCAGTCCCTGAATGAAAACATCACCCTGCCGGGGTTCGGTTGACGGTTGCACCCATTCGATGACAATATCAGATTCGAAAATGACCTCCGTCATCAGAGTTCCCCCGGCTGAAAATTGCTCCCGGGTATAGGGCCCCAAGAAGCCTGAACTTTGGGTAAAACGTATAAAAATTCGATCGCCCTCCGTCAGCGACGCTGCCGAAAGAAGCAATCGAAAACCGCTGGAATCAGGGAGTATTAATCGCATCTGAATCAGACGTTTATCATTATATTGCGAGATTGCCCCGTTTGTATTGAGTGCCACAGGGGACTGAGCGGCAAGTGTCTTAAGCGTTTGGGTCGGTAATGAATCCGGGATTGGCCAGGCAGGGGCGCCATAGGGGGCTACCTGCGACTGTAGAAAAGTTCCCAGCAGCAGCAGAAAACCAAAAAGCCGCCGGGAGAATTGGGATAGTGCCATCAGGCTTTATTCCAGATTGTCTTTTTCTTTCTTGCGGACCAGGACAATATAAGAGATAATGACAACCCAGACCGCTGCGACTGCAGCAATAAAATACCCTTTAAACATATCAGGCCTCCAATCGTTTCTGTTCAAGCCGTCCGGCATGCAGACGGTATCTGATCATATTGACCAAAATGAGTGTAAAACTGAAAAGGGAAAAGAAGAAAATGTATTTAATACTCGGGTCATGCCCTCCGATACCCCTCTGCGGGTGGGACTGGACACTGGGTGCCCAGAAATTAACGGCAAAATAAATGATGGGTACATCGACGAAAGCCAGGATGCCCAGGACCGCGGCATAACGTGAAGACCGTTCATAGGGACCGCCGAATTCACGGATCATGAAATATCCGATATAAAGCAGGAACAGGATCAGCGTGGTGGTCAGGCGGGGTTCCCAGGTCCACGGGCTGCCCCAGATGGGCTTTGCCCAGATAGGTCCGGTAATCAATATCAGGAAGGCGAAGACAGTACCCGTCTCCGCCATGGACAGGGCCCAAACATCCCATTTGGGATCTCTTTTGACGAGATACAGAATGCTGAAGACCAGAACACCCAAATACCCCAGAAATGAATTCCACGCCAGGGGGACATGATAATAAAATATCCGTTGCGCCCACTCCTGTTCGGGCACCATGGGCGCCACAAAAATGATCAGATAAAGATTGACCAGCACGATAATGAGGGTGCCGATGGCCAGCAGTTTATTTTTCTCATAACTTAAATATGATTTCATTATTCCTCCGAAATTGAACCGAATGTCAGATACCCAACCAGTGTAAATATAACAGCAAAGGTCAAAATAATCATAACCCAAAAGTTGAAGTCTGCAAGGGTTTCACCCCTGAATATCCCGGCAGTAATTTTCGTCGCGCCGATGAGAACAGGCGACAGCAGCGGAAACAGCAGAACGGGAACCAGCACCTCTCCCATACGGGTCCGCAAACCCATCCCGGATACCATCACACCGATGGCAGCAATAGACCAGTCCGTCAGGATAAACACTCCCGTCAACAGGGAAATATTGATGCCTAATCTTAAATTTAAAAAGGCACTGAACAGCGGCATGGTGAGGAGCTGAGTTCCGATGATAAAAATCCAGAATGAAATCAGTTTTGCCAGGAAAATATTACCTCTGTCTACTGGGGATGAGAGTAGAGCAGCGAAGGCATCCATCTCTTTTTCAGAGGCAAAACTGCGCAGGAGACCTAAAATGGATACAAATAAATACGTCATCCAGATGAGCCCCGGCAGAAAGCGCTGGAATTCTACCGGTGCGGCATTAAATGCGAAGGCAAAGAGCAGAATGACCGTCACCCCGAAGACCGTCATGGAGACGATGGATTCCTTGGAGCGCATTTCCTGACGAAGCTCTTTGTTGATTAGGGTCAGCAGCTGCATTAAAATTTTCCCTGCATGACGGCTTGAATATCTGCGGTTTTTACTTCTCTCGTATCAAAAGCAACTTTACCCTGATCAATGAGCAGGATCCGGTCGGCCCGGTCCCTGACCCAGTCCGCATCATGTGTGGAAAAAATCAGCGTTTTACTTTCCCGCTTCCACTGCTCTGAAAGGGATTTCAGAAATTCCAGGCCTTCAATATCCAACCCTGTAGTGGGTTCATCGATGAGACCAAGCTGCCAAGAAGACAAGGTCAGTTTGATCATGGTCAATCGCTGCAGCATCCCTGCGCTGTAGGTTCGGACCGGGTCCTTTTTGCTTCCTTCGAGATGATAGCGTTCCAGGTGTTCCCGAATGGATTCAGGGGAAACCTTTTCGGCTCTCAATGCCAGAAACAGGGCGATATTTTCATAACCCGTGAGAGCCGGATAAAATAACGCCGCATGACCCCAGAAGATGAGATGCCGGCGATGCGCGGAATTTTCAGTGAAGAGTTTTTCTCCAAGGAGTTCTGCCGTGCCGCTGAGAGGGCGCACGATACCGGCGAGAATTTTTAAAAGAGTGGTCTTGCCCGCACCATTGGGACCCAGCAGCGCCACATGCTCACCCCTGCCGACCTCAAATGACACTTGTTTAAGGATTTTTTTATGATGGAACGATTTTGAAATATTATTGACGGTCAGCATTCTGTAATTTTATTCGGCGCTTCATTAAAGCTAAGCGGATGAACTTCCCGGGCAGAACCTTAAATCAGTATTTTACGGTTTTCATCAGGTTAAGGAAGTACCGCAATGTCCGCAGAACTTGCTCCCTTTAGGCACCCTGGCAGAACACTTCGGGCAATGCTCCGGGGCTGATTTGGGAGCCGTGGTTTTTTCGGATTCTATTGATTCCATTACATCCCGGGTTTCATTCATCAGCTCACTCTTCACCCGGTGAAAATCCTCCTGGTCAATAATGCCGATTTCTCTTTCAAATTCAACCTCTTTGATCTGTCTTAACAGATTGATCTTTTTCAGTTCATCGGCTGAATATTCATCTTGATTTGCGTTCTGATATCGCGCAAGAACTTTTTCACTCATAAACGGCATCAGGGTAAAATATACTGCGGCGATGAGGATGATAAATACAACGATCACAACGGTCATAGATCTAATTCCTTAATTTCTTTTTCAATTTTTGCCGATAGCTCCGGATCAAAGTCGGGCGCCTGTGCCGTAACCGGCTGAGCCTTCTGTCTTTTTACAAATCTGCGGACAATCAGCGTGATTACCCCAACCCCCACTAACAAAATGATTAAAGGCATGTACCAGACCAAATTACCGAATCCCTCATGTTTCGGCGAGGATCGGATAACTTCGCCGTGGATCCAGGCAAAGACATCCACGATTTCATCCAGAGTCATCCCTGCATGTACATTTTCATCGACATATTTTTGTATCTCTTTGAGACTTTTAGTAGCCGGTGCAAAATGCAGTTGATAAATCCCCCGGTCGGAATAGGCCTCGTCAAACAGCTCTTTGACTTTCTGTTTGTCGAAGACAGAGTCCGTCAGTGCAAACATGATCTGTTTCATATCATGGGAATAGCGATTTTCTTCGTGTTCCGCAAGCGTACCGCCGCCACAGCAGGGTGCCATCAGTATTGACTCCAGCTTGAGTTCCTTTTCACTTTTGAACTGACCAAAGATCAGGGCCAGGAATAATAAACCGGTTAACCATTTCATAGGGATTTTCCTTTGATTAAACCACCAATATTCAAACTGACCAGCGAGCCCAGGATCAGGACGAAAGTTCCCAGCCATACCCAGGATACCAGGTGATTCACACGGACCTTCAAAATGGCATTCCCCGAGTGTAAATCCAGGCTGCCCAAAACGATGTAGAGATCTTCAAAGAGCGTCGCTTTCAGCGAGACTTCAGAGCTGGGCTGATTATTCTGATCAGTGTAAAACCGTCTCTCGGCATTCAGGGTTGTATAATAAGAACCGTTTTTTGAAATTTTGAGAGTCACTATTTTTGCGGCATGGTTCGAACGGGTATCGGGATTGGTCTCCGGTGTTTCAAGCCAGTAGTCGGTGTATTCGATGTCATAATGACCAACTGTTTTGATGTCACCCTGGTTCATGGAGAGATCGGCCTCTTTATCAAATACTTTACCGGTAAATCCAAGAAACATCATGACGATTCCCAGGTGAACAATATAGCCGCCGTAACGGGAACGATTCTTCTCAAGAAGTTCGAAAAAGGATTTTAAATATCCCGCTCCGGTCATCCTGTGCCTGGCTTTTGTCCCTTTGAAGAATTCCAGAAAAATAATCGCTGCAACAAATGAGATCAGCAAAACGGATATCAACGGATAGATCAGTGTCATTTTTGAAACTGCTCCGAAAATCCCCGTTAGGATTAACCCAACAATAAATGGAAGTGTAAAGTTTCTCCTGAGACTTCTGGTCGTCGTTCTCCGCCAGGCCAGCAAAGGCCCAACTCCGGTGAGAAACAACAGAAGCAGTCCCAGCGGTATCATGACCCGATTGAAGTAAGGGGATCCCACCGTAATCTTGGTTCCGGTGACGGCTTCGGACAGAATGGGATACATGGTACCCCACAATACCGTCAGCATCATGGCAACGAAGAGCATATTATTGAACAAAAAGCCGCTTTCACGCCCCACAAAGGACTCCAGCCTGTTCACTGAGGCTAACTCCTTGCGGCGGATGACCAGCAGGATGATATTGGTAACCAGGATCAAAACGATAAACCAGAAAAACCATACACCCAGGTCCGTGGCGGCGAAAGCATGTACCGAAGATACAACTCCGCTACGGGTGAGATAGGTCCCGAATATCGTGAGTGTAAAGGTTACCATGATAAGTACCATATTCCAAATCCGCAGCATATTCTTTTTTTCCTGAATGAGTACGGAATGAATATAGGCCGTCCCGGTGAGCCACGGCAGTAAAGATGCATTTTCAACCGGATCCCAGGCCCAGTAGCCTCCCCAGCCCAGTTCAACATACGCCCAGCGGCCACCCATAATGATGGCTACGGAGAGGAAAAGCCAAGTGACCAGCGTCCAGCGACGGGTTGTACGGATCCAGACGGTATCCAGTTCGCCTGTGATCATGGCGGCCATCCCGAACGCGAAGGGGATTGAAAAACCAATGAAGCCCAGATACAATAGGGGCGGGTGGATCAACATTACAGGATTCTGCAAGAGAGGATTCAGCCCCATCCCGTTCATCACCATTCCTGCAGGGATGGGAGTAAAAGGATTTTCAAAGAAATTAGACATCGCCAGAAAGAACAATTGGATGACCCCCAGAGTTATGAGCACCCAGGGCATGAGTTTCTGATGCCGGTTGCGGTTCTGGTAGATTACCATAATGATGAAGACCGAAAGGATCATTACCCAAAAGAGAAGCGAGCCCTGCATACCGGCCCATAGTCCGCTGAATTTGTACAGGGTCGGAGTCTCGGCACTGCTGTATCTGGCCACATATTCAAGTGTAAAGTTACTGCGTAACAGCTCTATGAGGAGTCCTATCGTGGATAAAATTACGAATACTGAGGACGATAAAATTGCTCGTTCCCCGGACAGCATAAACTTCCGGTTGCCGTTTGCAGTGTAAAGCGTAGCTGATAAAATGCCGTAAACCGTAAAGGCGAAGGACATCAGCAATAAGGTGTTTCCAAGGATTGCGATCATTAATTGGTCTCCGAGACGGAAGTGTATTTTGATTCTTCTTCGTAGCGGGAGGCGCATTTGGTCATCAAATTATCTGCGTAAAAAATACCCTCCTTGTAGGATCCTTCCACAATGACCTGGGCACCGTCTTTAAACAGGTCCGGGATGGCCGCACTGGTATGCTCCACAGGAACAATGCTGTCTCCCTGTTTCAGGAGAAAATCTACGGTTAGTTTGTCATCAGAATAGTGGATCGTACCCTCCTGAACATTACCCCCAAGTCTGAATCGGTCCTGCCTGAACATTTCTTTGTGATTCACCAGATCGGAAACGGAGATAAAGGGAACCTCCTGAGATTTAAAATCCATCGAGATCCAGGCCACGGTCAGGAGACCGAAAACGATCACAACAAGAATGAACTTTTTTCTAAAATTCATCGATTAGTACCTCTGATTTATTTTTTGTGGTTTAAACAAGTAGTAAATTTATTATATTTTTCACTCTAGTTATTAGAGAAAAGGTGAATATAATTTAAACCCTTGCGCTTCAAATGAGACTCAAAGAGGCCTAGTACGACAATGCCAATTCCCCTTGAATTTTCCAGAAACAAAAAAGGGGTGCCTGAAAGAGCACCCCTTTTTAAAGAAGAAGACATTAGCTATTGCCTGCCACTCAACAAATTATCCACTACGGACGGGTCTGCAAGTGTAGAGATATCTCCGAGATTAGTGACATCTCCTTCGCCGATCTTGCGCAGGATACGGCGCATGATCTTACCAGACCTTGTCTTTGGCAGGGCGGGTGTGAATTGCAGTTTATCGGGGGTTGCATGCGGCCCTATAAGTTCTCTCACCTTGGCTTTGATCCCGGCTAAGATTTCCTCGCTGGGCGTTTCTCCTGCCATGAGGGTCACAAAGGCATAAATACCCTGCCCTTTGATATCATGGGGAAAACCGACAATGGCAGCTTCCGCCACAGCAGGATAGGCCCCGATAGCCCCTTCTATTTCAGCAGTTCCCAGCCGATGGCCGGATACATTCAGAACATCATCCACCCTGCCAGTAATCCAGTAGTAGCCGTCTTCGTCTCTTCTGGCACCGTCCCCTGTGAAGTAGTATCCCGGGTACATCGAGAAGTAGGTATCGATAAAACGCTTGTGGTCGCCGTAGATGGTCCTCATTGAACCGGGCCAGGCTTGTTTAATGGCGAGGAGTCCTTCAGCAGGATTACCGGAGATTTCTTCTCCTTCCGGTGAAAGGATAACCGGTTCCACACCAAAAAACGGAAATGTGGCAGAGCCGGGCTTGAGCGGCGTTGCAGCGGGAAGTGGCGTGATCAGAATGCCGCCGGTTTCGGTCTGCCACCAGGTATCCACAATGGGACAACGGCCCTCACCGACAATATTAAAATACCATTTCCATTCCGGTTCTTTGATCGGTTCACCTACAGTTCCCAGCAGTTTCAGGGATGAACGGTCCCATTTGGTGACAAAATCATTCCCCATGCGCATGAGAGCCCGCAGAGCGGTGGGGGCGGTATAGAAAATATTGATACGGTGTTTCTGACAGATCTGCCAAAAGCGACCGGAATCCGGATAATTGGGAACACCCTCAAACATCACGGTGACGGCGCGGTTTGCCAGGGGACCGTAGATGATGTACGAATGTCCCGTGATCCAGCCGATGTCAGCGGTGCACCAGTAGATATCTCCGGGTTGATAGTCAAAGATGATCTCATGGCTGTAAGCAGTATAAACCAGATATCCACCGGTAGTGTGAAGAACGCCCTTGGGTTTCCCCGTGGAACCTGAAGTGTATAAGATGAAAAGCGGGTCTTCGGCATCCATCATCTCAGGTTCACAGGTTTCATCAATTCCGCTCATCTCTTCATGCCACCAGTGATCTCTGTCAGACATGGGGACCTTTTCCCCCGTCCTTTTTACGACAAATACATGTTCAATCGAGGGGGCGTCTTCAAGCGCTTTGTCTGCGTTCGTTTTCATGGGAATATTCTGCTTGGTCCCCCGCACACCCGTATCCTGGGTAACCAGGATTTTACAGGTTGAGTCATTGATGCGGTCTCGCAGAGAATCCGGTGAAAAGGCACCGAATACTATAGAGTGAATGGCACCGATACGGGTACAGGCCAGCATGGCGATGGCCAGTTCCGGGATCATCTGCATGTACAGACAGACCCGGTCTCCCCGGGTAACACCATGGGCTTTCAGGACATTGGCAAATTTAGAAACTTCCGTAAGCAGTTCGCTGTAGGTAAAGGACTTATCTTCCTCAGGATTATTACCCTCCCAGATGAGCGCCCGCTGGCTGCCATGACCTGCTTCAACATGCCGGTCAAGGCAGTTATAGGATACATTCAGCTTTCCGCCCTCAAACCATTTAATCTCGCCCTCTTTGAGGTTATTGTCACTGACCCTGTCCCATTTTCTGAACCAATCCAGACGCTCTGCCTGTTTACCCCAAAAAGCTTCCGGGTTTTCAATTGATTTTTTATAGATGGATTTATATTCATCCATGTTTTTTATGTGGGCCTTTGCGGCATCCAGGTAATCAGCTTTGTAAATTTTAGCCATTTTTCTCCTTCTGTAGTTACTCATTCACCGAGTGGCAGAACCACCCGTCCATAGGTTTCATTCACGACTTGTGCGAGTGCCAGATAAACAGCGGACAGTCCGCAAAAAATACCCTCCCAGCCGGCAATTACTTTCACTGTGGAACTTCCGGTTGCATCTGCCAGCGCCAATAACCAAAATAAAATAAACAATGAAAAAAATACCACCTGCAAGGCTTTATTGTGTTTTAGGGTCGCTATCCACATGACAAATGTAAACAACCCCCACATAAATAAGTAAGCAACCATCGCCGCTTTCGAACCGGGCTCGGCCCAGCCCCATTTTGGCATCATGATGAGAAACACCAGCGTCAGCCAGAACAGACCATACGAGGTGAAAGCAGTCGTTCCAAAAGTATTTCCTTTTTTCCATTCTAACAGACCGGCAAGAATTTGCGCCAACCCTCCATAGAATAATCCCATGGCCAAAACCATACTGCCTAAGGCAAAAAATCCCGCGTTGTGCAGATTCAAGAGAACCGTTGTCATACCAAATCCCAAAAGACCGAGAGGTGCGGGATTGGCAGTTGTATCCGCATTTGTTACTAATTCAGACATTCATGACTCCTACATTGTTGCAAACTGTTGAAATGACCGGTATAATTTGAACAGTTCAAACATCTCAGCGGAAACCGTTGCCAAACTCCGATCAATTATTTAAATTTATTTCAAAATAATTTTATACAGGATAACGTCGTACTATTTTAGGCGAACCTCCTGGATTATTTCAATTCAACCAACATCTCTCCTAAATATAACATAAATCAGTTTAATTAGTAGTAATATTTTTATTGAGAAATGACTATTTCATTAAAACAGGATTAAATCATCCTATATAATTTAAAAGCTGTACTAAATTCGTCACAAACAAATATTCATAGTTTTACATGGTTCTGACTCAATAATTTTAAGCATGATAGAATTTCAGAATGCTACTCTTCCCGAGCCGGACTATATGCGGCTGATGTTACACAAAGTCTATGAGATCCTGCTCGTTGCCAGTCCCTACGACGCCTTCATACTGGAGGAAGACGGTCGTTTATCCGAGCAGATCATTACCGAGTATCTCGATATGAGGATGCGGAATGCCCCCCGGATCTGGCAGGCTTCCACTGCTGCCCAGGCGCTGGATATGATCATTAAACGGAAATTTGACCTGATACTGGTCATGCTGCGAATACCCGATATGAATCCAATAGCGTTCAGCGGAAAAATTAAAGAGCTGTATCCCAAAAAACCAGTCATCCTTCTGCTGTTCGATGAATCTGAGCTGAAACAGATCCCGGAAAAACTCCCCAAAAGAACGATTGACCGCATTTTCATTTATTCCGGGAATGCAGATGTTTTTCCGGCCATCATCAAGTTTGTGGAAGATCGTCAGAATGTGAGCCGGGATATCCGTATCGGGGATGTGAGGGCCATCATTCTTATCGAAGACAATCCGCGATACTACTCACTGATCCTGCCCTTGATCTACAAAGAAATCCTGTATCACACGCGCAAGCTCATCAGCAAAACGATGGACGAATCCCGGGTGCTCGTGAAAAAGATCGGCCGTCCTAAAATTCTGCTGGCAACAACTTTTGAAGAGGCCCGGTATTATTTCTCAAAATATCATGAAAACCTGCTCGGGATCATCTCGGATATTCGTTTCCCGAAAAACGGAGTATTGCGGGAACGGGCCGGAATTGAATTTGCCAAGTGGGCCCGGAAGCGGGAGCCCCACATTCCGGTGATGCTGCAGTCTACGGATTCGGCGAATTCAAAACTCGCCAAAGAGGCTTCCGTCGGTTTTCTGCATAAGGGATCCGTACGAATGCTCCAACAGCTGAGGGAATTTATCCTCAACAACTTCGGGTTTGGAGATTTCATTTTCAGAGTTCCCTCAGGAGAGATTGTCGGCATCGCCCAAAACCCTGTGGAACTCATCAGTTTGCTGGGCCGGGTACCTGATGAGACCCTGAATTTCCACGCCTCACGCAATCACTTTTCAAACTGGCTGGCTGCCCGGGGAGAGTTTTCAATTGCCACCAAACTGCATCACCTGCAGGTCACTGATTTCGATTCTACAGATGATCTGCGTTCCTTTCTCATCGGTGAGATTGAGAGCATGATGCACCAGGCCACCATGGGACGCATCACCAATTTTTCAGACGACGTCAATTTTGACACGGTTAATTTTTTACGCATCAGTCCTGGATCTCTGGGAGGAAAAGCCCGGGGGCTGGCATTTGCCAATGCCATGCTGGAGCAATCTGTTTTAAAAGAAAAATTCCCGGAGATCACTATCCGGATTCCCAGAGTCATGGTCATCGGCACGGATGAATTCGATCATTTCATGGAAGTTAACCAGCTCTGGGACCCTATGGTGTCTCTGATCGATTCCGAGGAAATCACAAAATTGTTTCTCCGTGGTGATTTATCTGATCCGTTGATTGACAAATTGAAATTTATCCTTTCCAAAATGAAGGGTCCTCTGGCCGTGCGCTCCTCAAGTCTCCTGGAAGATGCCCAGTACAATCCGCTGGCCGGAGCCTATTCAACTTACATGCTGCAAAATGCCGCCGAGGATGACGACCTCCGCCTCAGTCAGCTTTGCGAGGCGGTGAAGCGGGTCTTTGCCTCGATGTTTTACCACAGTTCAAAATCCGTCATTATTGCCTCACATCACCGCTTTGAGTCCGAAAAAATGGCCGTGATTATTCAGGAGATGGTGGGCCAGCGGTTTGAGGATCGGTTTTATCCCTTGATGAGCGGTGTGGCGCAGAGTTATAATTACTATCCTGTCTCTTATATGCAGCGGGACGAAGGCGTTGCCTATCTTGCCCTGGGATTTGGAAAAACCATTGTTGACGGCGAAAAATCGCTGAGAATCTCTCCCAAGTACCCGGCCATCCTGCCGCAGTATTATTCGATAAAATCCACGATCCAGAATTCACAGAATAATTTTTACGCTCTGAATTTGGGTTCAGAGCCGACAACCCTGTCAGATAAAGACCCGGACAATCTCACAAAATATCCCCTTGAAGCGGCTGAAAAAGACGGTATCCTCAAATATGCCGCAAGCGTCATATCAGCCCAGGACAATGTCCTGCGGGATTCGCTGAGTTATGAGGGGGTCAGGGTTATTACTTTCGCACCTTTTCTGAAATACAACCTGTTTCCCCTCGCTGACATTCTGAACGAGATCCTGGATCTGGGAGCCGCATCACTGGGCTGCCCGGTTGAAATCGAATTTGCAGTCAATATTTTCAAGGAGCGCAAACGTCTCCCCGAATTTTGTCTGCTGCAGATCAAACCCTTGCCCGTGAGCAGCATTGAGCAGAGTGAAGAACTTGACGGCATCGATGAAGAGGCCATATTCTGCCGCACCAGTGTATGTCTGGGGAATGGGAAAATTGAAGGATTAAGGCATATTCTTTACGTCAAACCCGAAGTGTTCGATGCCTCAAAAACCACAGAAATGGCCCGGGAGCTGGAAAAATTCAATGAAAAACTGGGGCCGGAGCATCCCTATATTTTAATCGGACCCGGCCGCTGGGGTTCTGCCGACCCCTGGCTGGGGATACCGGTGGTCTGGAACCAGATCTCAAATGTAAAAGTCATGATCGAAATGGGACTCGCCGAATTCGAAGTGGATCCGTCGTTCGGGAGTCATTTTTTTCAAAATGTGACCAGTATGCGCATCGGCTATTTTACAGTCAGTCATAAAGGCCGCCTTGATAAACTGGACCGGGAATGGCTGTGCCGGCAGCCCAAAGCTGAAGAAACAGAATACCTGGCCTGGATCAAACTCAGGAAACCCCTGGTCGTGCAGATGGACGGTTTATCGGGGAAAGGCATCATTTACCAGCCGCGCAGACCGGCAATGGAGATCATGGATGAGGAGGAGTCAACGGGAATATGATCAGACCAAAAACCTGCTTCCTTTACCGAAGACTGACGGCTGTGAATTATATTTGTACCAGCCTCTGATTCCGGAAGCCGCGGTTACAGACCGTCTCGGCTCCTGAAAGTCCGACCTCGCGATTCAAGTTTTACCGCAAGAAATTATACTTCAATAAAGTCCTCGAGTGACTGTATTTCAATCCCGGATCCCAAACACACTGCGGAAAAATTCGTCGGTACGTTGCCAGAACCCGGGGGCGCGGTGGCAGTCCGAATGTCCCATTCCGGGGATCACCCACAATCGCACCCGTTCGGAATCTGCGGCATTTTTCAGTTTATAGGCCTGTTCCACGGGTACGGTCTTGTCGTCTTCGCCATGGACCAGCAGAAAGTCCGCCGCCGATTTTTGAATATTCCTGACGGGAGCAAAACTTGAGAAAGTACGGCCGATGCGACGTTCCATGCTTTTAAAGATCAGCCAGGCCAGAGGGAAATACGGGATATGCCGCCGTTTGAATTCCAGATTCATGATATCCCGGGGGTGCGCAAACGCGCCGACCGTCATGACCGCTTTCAACCTGCTGTCGAGGGATGCAGCGAATATTGAAGCAGCTCCTCCGATAGAGAGACCGATGATCCCCAGCTGGTTGCCTGCATTTTTTTCAGTTTCGAGATATTCTGCCACCGACAAAATATCCTCGCTGAATTTCAGCATTGAAGAATATTCATCCGGGTCACTGCTGCCATGATTGCGGGAATCAAACGCCAGAAGATTGTACCCCCGTTCGTGGAGCCTGCGGATATACACCATCATCCGTTCGAGATTCCGGTTCCACCCATGAACGAGTATGAGAGTGGGCATCTTCGGCGAGCCAGGTATCAGCCAGCCATAGAGATTAAGGTTTTTGGCCGTGGGGATATGAACCTCTTCGAAGGCAATATCAAATTTTGCCGGCGTGTTCTGGTGCGGCGTACGGTTGTTTTCATAAACATGATTCAGTCCGTAATAGATGACAATAATCCCCAGCAGAACAACCCCGCCGAGAAGTCCGACGATTACCGTGAGGACATTCATGATCCGACCTGCTCAAAGATACCCTGCCTCCGGTTTTTCCTGACATTGTCCCAGCGGAAATACTGCCCGTTCATGGCCACATAGACGCCTGAGGGCAGAACCTGCACGAATGAGAGGGCACTTCCCAGATTAAAAAGCCCGTCAGAGCTGGAAAAACAATAGGGGATCATGGCCCCGGTGAGCACAATGGTTTTATCCGGAACAGTCTTTCCCAGCAAGGCGGCGGTATCCGTCATGGTATCCGTCCCATGTGTGATCACGATCTTTGAACTTTTTTCTTCGGCACAACGCTGTAGGATATAATTCCGTTGGTTGTCACTCATGTGGAGGCTGTCCTGCATCATCAGTGTCTCTACATGGATGTCCAGCAGGGACCGACCCAGCTGCAGCATGTCTGAGACATGTGTATTTTTAAAAAATAAGCTGCCGTTCAGCTCATTATATTCTTTATCAAAGGTTCCCCCGGTAACGAAGAGCTTGATACTGTAATCCATTATTTACCTCGAAAAATGCGGCGGGAATTTAACAGGGTTAAACCCTGCAGAAGGGTGTAAATTTTTAAAGTGAGATTGAATGGATTGATAGAATCCCGGCAACCGGATTGCAGTAATACGGAAGATCACCGTCATTTTAATTTAGGACTGTTCGCACTCCGCATTAACGATAAAAAAGCTTTTTTGATCTTTGAAAAAGCTCTCAAATTTTAGGAGGAGATTTAATTAAAATTTCCATGTTTAATTCCAAATGGAGGTAACGTGAAAAAATTAGTACTAACAATCCTGGGGATCACGATGGTGATGAGCCTGTTCAGCGCCTGTGAGGCCAAACCATCCAAAGAGACACAGGCCTGGATACGCAACCAGCAGATGCAGAAACAGCAGCAAAGTGCCGCGGCTTCCCAACCTGAAAACGGCGGAAGCATATCCGGTGTCGTCGTGGAAACGATGAATGCAGGAGGCTATTCTTATCTGAACATCGACACGGGATCAGGGCAGGTATGGGCCGCAGTTAAAGAACAACCGGTTACGGTGGGAATGACCATTACCGTTGAGGGCATCATGGCCATGCCTGATTTCCGCAGTGAAACCCTCGACCGTACTTTTGATCTGATCTATTTTGGTTCATCTGTGGCCCCGGGTGGAAAAGCACCGGGCTCTATGCCCCTGGCCGAGGCCATCAAACAAGGCAAGGAACATTCCAAAGCACCGAAAGCGGATGAATTTGATTTCAGCGGGATTACGGTTCCCTCCGGCGGCCTGCGCGTGGGGGAGATTTTTGAACAGAAAACCGATCTCAAGGGTAAAACCGTCAAATTAAGGGGAAAGGTGGTTAAATTTGTTCCCCAGGTGATGGGGAAAAACTGGCTGCACATTCAGGACGGAACCGGTTCACAGGGCACTAATGATATTACGGTGACAACTGCAGCGACAGCCGCCGTGGGAGATATCATTACCGTTGAAGGCGTTCTGGCAGTAGATAAAGATTTTGGGTACGGATATCTTTACGATCTGATCATTGAGGAAGCAAAACTGTCTTCAGAGTAAGATTCTCCCAATAGGGCGTTTTAGGATGCCCTTGTCAGCAATTGCATTTAACCTAAAACCGCCGGATTTTATCTGGCGGTTTTTCTATTCCACCAGGTAAAACCTGTGGTGAAACTTAAATTCCACGGCGTAAACGGGCCTGAATAAAACTCT
This sequence comes from FCB group bacterium, assembly GCA_013152375.1. Classification (GTDB taxonomy): domain Bacteria; phylum Fidelibacterota; class Marinisomatia; order SCGC-AAA003-L08; family JACNLC01; genus JAADGM01. The sequence continues at coordinate 52,997 of JAADGM010000140.1, forward strand.
GTTTACAGAACCGGTGAGAATGATTAAATTTCAGGGTTACAAATTTATACAGGAATAAAGATTATCTCTATGAAAAGAAAAATCATTGCTCTGATCATTTTAGTGCTGGTGACCATCCAGTTTTTCCGAATTGATAAATCTAATCCTCCGAGTGTTCCGTCACAGGATTTCATCTCCATGACGGCTCCCTCCGATGAAATTGCAACCCTTCTTAAAACTGCCTGCTATGATTGTCATTCCAATCAGACGCGATATCCCTGGTACACCAACATCGCCCCGGTCTCATGGCTCATTAAAAACCATATCAACGAAGCCCGGGAGTATATGAATTTCTCCGAATGGGGTACCTATCCCTCTGAGGAACAGGTACAAAAACTCAGCAAAAGCATGGAAGAAGTGGATGAAGGTGAAATGCCGCTGTTCACTTATACTCTGCTCAACGGCGACGCAAAATTGAATGCCGCGCAACAGGCCAAACTGACAGCCTGGTTTCAACAGCTTGGCGGTGTGGAAGATTATCCCGCTGACGATGACGAATAAATTGGTAATAACCCCGCACCAAGCACCTGGGGATTCACCAAATCGTCTCGTCCGGTGCAGACGGATTGAAACGGAAGCATCCGTCAGCGGCTGATTTGCGAAGGAACTTGATGTGAATCCGATTACAATAGGTTTTATACTATACCTGATATTGATTTTAGGGGTGGGGATTTACACACTCCGTGTGACCCGCACGCTAAGCGATTTTGCCCTTGGAGGTCAAAAACTGGGGCCCTGGGTAATTGCCTTTTCCGAACGGGCCTCTGGAGAGTCTGCCTGGCTCATCATTGGTCTGCCCGGAGCCGCTCTTCTTTCAGGATTGCTGGAGTTGTGGACGGTTGTCGGCTGCATCTCCGGTATTATTTTTTCCTGGTTTGTGGTCTCCACCAGGCTGCGGCAGGCCACAGCCGATCTCGAGGCACTCACCATCCCGGAGCTGCTGGCTAAAAAATTCAATGACGATACGGGCATTATCCGATTCTTATCGTCACTGATCATCACTTTTTTCTTCACTTTTTATGTTGCGGCTCAGTTTTCAGGTGCCGGCAAAGTACTCAATGTAACCTTCGGCCTCACCGAGCTTCAGGGAATGCTGCTGGGAGGCATCATCATCGTGTTTTATACCCTCATGGGAGGGTTCTTCGCCGTAGCCTGGACGGATCTGATCCAGGGTATCATCATGATCTGCACTCTGGTGATCCTCCCGCTGGTAGCCTGGTTTGAATTATCAGGGATGCCTGCACAGGGTTCTGTACTGGAAGCCGCCGGATTATTCGGGGGCAAATCCGGCTGGTCAGCTTTGATCGGTGCCGTCGGCGGTTTGAGCTGGGGGCTCGGCTATATGGGACAGCCACATCTGGTGACCCGCTTTATGGCCATCGATAAAGTGGAAAATATTAAAAAGAGCCGGCGCATTGCCATCGCCTGGGCGGTACCCGCCTTCTTCGGATCTATGTTCATCGGGCTCATCGGCGCTAAATTGGTCACCACGGGCATTCTGAATTTTAACGGTGAGGTGATCCATTCCCTGGCGCAAATACCGGATCCGGAAAAACTCATGCCGGTCATGGCGAACTCGCTGCTGCATCCCTGGGTCGCGGGTATTTTTATTTCAGGGGCCATTGCCGCCATGATGTCCACGGCAGATTCACAATTACTGGTCACTACTACGGTTCTCACCGAGGATATATTCAAACGGTTTTTTCGGAAAGCGGCGGAGGGTCTCAATCTGCTGACGATCGGCAGGGTCCTTACGGTTGTGATAGGAGTGATCGGTTTCATTCTGGCGTGGAAATCTACAGACCTTGTTTTTGAGATGGTCTCTTATGCCTGGGGCGGACTGGGTGCGGCTTTCGGTCCGGCGCTCGTCCTCACCCTTTGGTGGCGGCGTACATCCAGGGCAGGCATTGTCGGGGGCATGCTGGGAGGAACGCTCTTTACGATCCTGCCGTTGGCCGGAGAGTTGATCACGCCCCGTCTGACAGCCTTCATCATTGCAGCAGTACTGGTCGCCGGGTTATCCCTTATATTCCCCGACAGTTCTCAGGCTGAAGACAAAAACGGCTGAAAATACCAGTGAAAAATCAGTATACTTTTGAGGAGGAGACAATATGTTAACGGCCGACGATGTACTGACCCTGGATGAAGTTAAAAAAATTCTTAAAGTCAGCACCAAGACGCTCTACAAGCTGATAAGGCTGAAGAAACTGCCGGCCAAAAAGGTGGGCCGAAGCTGGCGGATATTAATGGAAAGCATCGACGACTATCTGAATGGAGTTACCCGTGAAACCGATCTTCCAAATGAAAAACCCTGATAAATCAGTGTATCCGCCACGGCTTAATTGTCCGGTTTTGAAATATGTCTACGGTTGGGTAAATTGCTTTTACCCGGTGACCCATAACCGAAAAAACTTGAAATTCCAGGGAAAATATGAAAAATAAATTACTGCTATTCGGGGCAGTTGTAACTCTGATCTTCGCCAGTTACAGCTTAGTACAAGCTCTTAAAAAGCCTGCACATCCACCGGCGCCCACAGAAATTGTTCTCCGGAACCGGGAACGACAGGACTTCAAGCGGCAGCGGGAGGAATATATCGAGAGTATGCACAAAACGGCCCCCGGTACCGACTGGCACCGGATTGATGCTGAAACCCGCAGGCAGAAATGGCTTGAGAAAACCGTTTTAAGGCAAATCTGGAAAAACAGCCATGAGCCGGATCTGGAAAAACCCGCCTCCGTGCGCTTCGGCAATCGGGATATCGAAGGCACCTGGTCCGAACGGGGCAGTAATAACCAGTCGGGACGTATGCTGACAACCGCAGTGGATTATGAAAACGGCCTGCTGTATTGCGCTTCGTCCGGCGGGAATATCTGGCGTGGCACTCTCGATGGTGAAAACTGGGAGTCCCTCACAGACTATTATCAGATCAAGGGGATCAGCCTGCTGCGGTTCGTCAGTACGGCAACTGCAGACAGACTCCTCATCGGCACCAGGGGTCAGCATTTCTATTACAGCGACGACGAGGGCTTTACCATACAGGAGGCCGCCGGACTGGACAATCTGCAAAACTGGGGATGGACTCAGCGTGTCATCGTCAGAAATGACGACACTCACACAATTTACCTGCTGTCGACCGAATGGGATTACGCAGCCTGGCAGCAGATTTCAGTCCTGCGGAAATCCACCGATCAGGGCGGGAGTTTTCAGACGGTCTCGATTCTGACGGAAACCATGTCCGGCAGTTTTGACATCTGGACACCGCGCTATGCAGATGCGGGGGTTTATCTTCAGAATGATAATGAAATTTACAGTATAGGTGAAAATGACCTTTTTTCACCCGTCGGCAGTATTCCTACGGCAAACTCGGGGGACAACCTGCTCACCGGTGGCATGAACGGTAATGCACCATTTCTGTACGCCCGGGTTGGGAATGACATCTTCTATTCGCCAAATGGAGGCCATGCCTGGCAATGGCAGAGTACGGCTCCCACGGGCACATTTATGAACAATAGCTTCAACTGCTCAAATATAAACCCGCAGTATGTCTTCATCGCCGGTGTGGAACTATATAAAAGCAGTGACCATGGTGTCACCTGGCAGGTCGTCAACAATTGGTGGGAATATTATGGTCAGGAATCCAACCGCCTCCATGCGGATATTCCTGAAATACGCTTTTTTATCACGCCAACAGGAGAGGAGGTGGCCTATGTAAGCACCGATGGGGGTGTTTATGAGTCTGATGATTATCTGCAGTCAGTCAATAATTTATCCCTCAACGGACTGGGGGTCAGTCAGTACTATTCTACCTACACCACACGCTTTGAACCCTATCATGTTTACGCCGGAGCACAGGATCAGGGTTACCAGCGCAATCAGAATGATCAGGGGGGTATTCTGGATTTCGAGCAGGTGATCAGCGGAGATTACGGTCATCTGGTCTCCGGAGATAACGGCGCCAGTATCTGGTGTGATTATCCGGGCTTTGTCCTGTTTTATCCAAATGCCACCTCCGGTTCAAACGGACTGACCTGGGATTTTGTCGGTTCGGATTATCTGTGGCTGCCGCCTCTCCTGGCCGATCCTTTCGATCCTGAAGTTGCTTATCTCGCCGGCGGGGGCGTCGGTGGTAATCATATCATCAGGCTGGAGGCATCTGCCGGGTATATCGATTACCAGCAGCTGCCCTATGGTTTTGGCGGAACCGTCTCTGCCATGGCCATATCTCCCATCGATCAGGCTTACAGCTATGTACTCACAACGGAAGGCCAGTTTTATACCAGCGTGGACTATGGCGGTGAGTGGCAGCTGTCAACCGGGTTCAGCGGTCCGGGTTCGCATTATTTTTACGGATCCACCATCCATCCCTCCTCAACACAACTGGGCACCGTCTATATCGGCGGGAGCGGATATTCCAATCCGGCTGTTTATTTGAGTGAGGATAACGGGATTACCTTCACCCCGATTACAGATGGATTGCCCGGCACACTGGTCTTTGAACTGGCAGCTACGGAAGATGAAAGCATCCTGTTTGCCGCTACCGAAGCAGGCCCTTACGGCTATGTTCCGGATGAAGGGGTCTGGTACGACCTGGCCGGAATTTTCGCCCCCGATCAGACCTACTGGTCGGTGGATTATATACCGCAGATCGCCACCGCCCGCTTCGGCACTTACGGAAGAGGAATCTGGGATTTCACGCTGGAGGGCTTCTATTGGATTGAACCCGGAGACGTGAATCAGGATGATATCATCAATGTCATGGATGTAATTATCGTTATCAATATTATTCTGGAAAATACGGACCCCTCTGATGAAATGCTGTTTGCCGCGGATGTTAATGCCGACGGGAATGTGAATATTCAGGATATCATCCTCATCGTGAACATCATTTTGCATCTCTGACAATGAGTTTTCAGCAGCCCCGGAGCCTGACCAGTTAGGATACGGTTCTGCAAAAAACGGATTAAATATTAAAAAGGATTAACCATCGTTACTATTCTTACTGAGAACGACCTGAGTAAACTGCAATGCAGAAGCTGATCAAGATAATTCAGGCGGAAGCCAGTCATATCGGAGGAGGTATCCTCAAAGTTGACAGTTTCATCAACCATCAGATCCTGCCGGAGCTGACCTATGAGATGGGGACTGCTTTCGTTGAGAAATTTCGCGCCAGGGGAATTGTAAACATTACCCGGGTACTCACAGCTGAGGTCAGTGGTATCGCCTCTGCACTGGCTACAGCCCAGGTGCTGAAAGTCCCTCTGGTTTTCGCCCGAAAGCGTAAACCCGTTACGATGTCCGAAGCCTGTTATAAGGCGGAGACCTTCAGCCCCACAAAAAATGAGAAAGTCGAGCTCCGCGTTTCAAGTGAATTTCTTTCCGGCAGTGACAGGGTGATCATTATCGATGACTTTTTAGCCTCGGCAAAGACTGTTCTGGCACTGGCTGAAATAGTACGGTTGAGCGGGGCCGGTTTGCTGGGTGTGGGCTGTGTGATCGAAAAAGTTTTTGCGGAAGGTCGTGAAAAACTGGCCGCCCTGCAGGTTCCGGTTGTAACCCTGGCCAAAATTGACCTGGTGGACGGCAAAATCAGGGCCTTTCAGTAGATGAAAAGAGTCCTCGGTCTCTGGGATCTGGTGCTGCTGAACATTACGGCCATCGTGGGTCTGCGCTGGATTTCGCTGGCCGCGGCCGGTGGGAATACGTCCATCCTGCTCTGGGGAATGGCCCTGGTGTTTTTCTTCATCCCTCAGGCATTTGCCGTGAGTGAACTCACCAGTAAATACCCGGGCGAAGGCGGCATTTACATCTGGGTAAAGGAAGCCTTCGGAGATTTTCACGGTTTTCTTGCCGGCTGGTGCTACTGGACGAACAACCTGGTGTATTTCCCGAACCTGCTGGTCTATATTGCAGGGATCTCCGTCTTCACAATGGGCAGCGGTTATGAGGCTGTCGGGGAAAGTAAACTCTATATTCTGCTCTTTTCTTTGTCCACGCTGTGGATCGTCATGCTGTTCAACATTCTGGGAATGAAACTCGGCCGCTGGGTCAATAATATCGGCGGACTCGGAACCTGGCTGACGGGCTCGATTCTCATCCTCTTCGGCATTATTGCCGTCATAAAATACGGAGCCGCCAATCCGATGACGGGCTCCAGTTTTATAGGCGGCATTTTCACGTTTGATAAGCTCAAATTCTGGGCGGCCATGTGCTTTGGCTTTTCCGGACTGGAGTTGGCCTCGCTGCTGGCAGGTGAAGTGCGGGACCCTGCTAGAAACATTCCCCGGGCGATCGTCCTTTCGGGTATAGCCATCGCGGTCATTTATATCCTTGGAACCGTAGCCCTGCGAATTGCCCTGCCGGGTGAGCAGATCAGCATCATCAGCGGGTTTTTGCAGGGTGTGGCGGCAGTCGGAACCAAACTCGGGATGGGCTGGTCCGTCAATCTGCTGGCCCTCCTCATCACGATGGGGGGAATCGGTGGTTTAATGGCCTGGTTCACCGCCGCGGCCCGGCTGCCTTTCGTGGCCGGTGTGGACCGCTATCTGCCACAAGGCTTCGGGAAGCTCCATCCGAAATACGGCTCGCCCTATATCGCCATTCTCATTCAGGGAGTGATTGCATCCCTGTTCATCCTCATGAGCTTTGCCGGTTCCACCGTTGAGCAGGCTTATACAATTTTATTGGATACCACTCTGCTGGTATATTTTCTGCCCTACGCCTACATGTTTCTGGCCTATGTGATCCTGCGCCGCAGAGACGGACATCCGCCGGGTAAACTGACGCTTCCTAAAAATAACGCTCTCGCCGGATTATTGGGTCTCAGCGGATTGCTGACCACACTGATCGCCATTGCCCTTTCGGTCATACCGGATCCGGAGACCGGAAGTCCTCTGATCTTTGAGTTAAAAGTCGTGGGTGGATTTTTACTGTTTGTGCTGGCAGGCAGCATTATTTTTAAAACCAGGGCTGTAAATGTCCCTGTACAAAAAAGTGATCATGAATAAAAATTTCCGGATTAATATGCCCGGTTTCCTCCGTCGATGTTTCCCGCTCGTCCTGCTGCTGGTCGCAGTGAGCCCGGTCCGGGGCGCTTTAGGTTTAAGTTCGGCAAAAACCTTTTCCCTGACCCCTGAAAAGCAGGTCTATTGGATAGGCAGTACTTTACTCACTGCCGCCTGCATTTATACTTTTGATGAGCAGATCAACCGCTATTACGCCAGCCCCCGGAACGGCCTTCTCTATGACCTCGGGAAGGGAATGTCTGACCTGACACAATTCTACGGCGCCAACAATGCCCGGGTGGCCTACTTTTATGCCGGACTGACCTCTGCTTTCTATGCCGGCGGCTGGCTCAGCGGGAACGAGCGAATGAAACACACCTCTCTGCTGCTGACGCGGTCGATGGTCTATACTCTGGCGGCAACTTTCGGAACCAAAATGATCATCGGCCGGGCCCGCCCCGGGATGAAGCAGGGAGCCCATGAGTTTTACTGGTTTGAGTTCAGCAAGCTGAAAGAGCGCCGTTCCTTTTTATCCGGGCATACTGCCACGGCCTTCGCCCTGATGACGGTCCTGGCCCGGGAGTACCCCAAAGCCCAAATCCCGGCCTATCTGTTTGCTGTGTGTGTGGGCGCCCAGCGCATCGTCACCGGGGAACACTGGGCTTCGGATGTGATCGTCGGAGGGCTCACCGGCTACTGGATCGGGAAAGCCGTCACGGCCCATCGGTCCGGGGGAAAAGCTGAATCCCGCACATCCCTCACTCCGTACATTTTCCCGGGTTACCTCGGGGTTACGATCTACTTTTAGATGAGATATGGGATGACACCAGACAGAATATTGTCTCCCGCCGCTGGTAATAACAGGAATTTCTGACCTGCAGGGTCTTCCCTATATCGGTGAACTCGCCGCGCTGGGCACCGCTCTCTGCTGGACTTTCGGGTCACAGTTTTTCGAGGCCGCCGGAACCCGGATAGGCGTTCTGCCTGTCAATCTGCTGCGGCTGGTGATGGCCTTTGTTTTCTTTGCAGTGCTGTCTCAGAGCATCACCGGTGCACCTGTACCACTCGACCTTTCGTCACATGCCTGGGTCTGGCTGGGCTTATCCGGGATCATTGGCTTCGCTCTTGGAGATATGTTTTTATTCCGGGCCTTTGTGGAAATCGGTCCCCGAATATCCATGCTGATCATGACGTTATCAGCCCCCCTGTCCGCCATCTTCGGTTTGTCTTTTCTGCACGAGCAGTATTCACCGCTGCAGTGGGTCGGGATGTTAGTGACGCTCTCAGGGGTTGGCTGGGTCATTCTGGAACGTCCCGGCTCCCCTAGAGGCAAACGGAAGGTTCGTGTTCTGACCCGGAGCGGTTTGCTGGCTGCATTTTTGGGTGCGGTGGGACAGGCCGGCGGCTATGTGCTCAGTAAATACGGCATGCAGGACAACGGGCAATTTCTGGACCCGTTTGTTGCCACACAGATCCGTGTCATCGCCGGAATTCTAGGATTTCTGGTAATCCTTTCAATCAGAAAAGGCTGGAAAGACGTATATCGGGCGCTTCGGCATAAAGCCGCCCTGGGATATCTCACTGCCGGAGCCTTTCTGGGCCCCTTTCTCGGTGTCTCCCTGTCGCTGCTGGCTCTGCATTACATCACCGCCGGGATTGCCGCCACCATCACCTCGCTGGTACCTATTTTTATAATTCCTTCCGTAATCTTCATCGGTAAAGAACATGTCTCTCACAGGGCAATGATGGGCGCCGCCATCGCCGTTGCCGGGGTTGTACTGTTAACGCTGACAAATTAGGAGAATTTATATTTATTCCTGTCTTGACGGAATGTCCCTTACATCCCGTTGCGCGGTTTTGAGCCGCTCACGGGCCAGGGTACAATATTTTTCGGAGATATCAATCCCCAGGTAATGACGCCCCAGCGCCATGGCCACCGCCGTCGTTGTGCCCACACCATTGAAGGGGTCCAGGATGATATCATTCCGATAGCTGAAGAGTTTCAGCACGCGGCGTACCAGTTCCTCCGGGAACATGGCCGGATGCCCCATCTCTTTCATCTTCCTTTCAGGGGCGATGGACCATTTTGCCACGACCCACGATTTAAACTCCTCGTCGGTGATATCAATATCGTCCCGACGGCCGGTTTTTTTTAGATCGCCTTTGCAGAAAATTTCCAGAAATTCCCAGGTATATTTCAGATAGGGACTGGCAGGACTTTTCCAACTGCCCCAGGCTGTATATTTACAGTTGTAATTATTTTTTTCCCAGAGGATCTCACCCTTCCAGATCAGCTTCTCATCCAGAAAAAACCGGCTGATCATGTGATGGGTGGGAATATAATCGGAAAACAGCGGTTGGATATTTACGATGATCCGACCACCGAATTTCAGGACGCGTACACACTCCCTGAAGATGCTGAACAGCTTTTCAAAATACCGCTCCCAGAAATGCTCGTCCTGCTGCTGGTGATATTCAAGCCCGAAATTATAGGGCGGTGAGGTGAATACCAGATCGATGCAGTTCTCCGGCAGCTGCCGCAGAATTTTCAGGCTGTCTCCGCAGATGATCTGATCGCGGAACGGTCCGGGGAGATTCCGGTTCTCTTTTGAAAAGTCATTGTCTCTGGCATAATAATATTTGCCGCGATTTTCTTCCTTGGCTTTGCGGTTACGAACTTTGCGTTCCTTGTTATAATCCACATAAATTCGTTTCTTCCCGTTGATGCCGTAACTGCGGATTGCCTCGATTTCATTTTTGATCACCTGCAGATAGGTCTCACAGCCGGGAGCAATTATTCCCCCGAATTTTTCAAGATCAATTTTATTCAGATGGACCTTCAGGGCCTGCTCTTCAATCTCGAGATATAGATCGTCCCGGGCGATACAGCGATTTACCGCTTCCACCAGACGCTTGAGCTGCCGGAGGTCTTCAGGCTGAAAGCTGATGTCGATTATTTTATAACGGATGTCTTTTTCCACCTCTAAATTTAAGCAGGGCAGATCACTCAGGAGAGTGAAATCCTTGTGCACTTTTTCATTCACGCAGAACAGCAGTGCAATGAGCGGTAGAAAGGTATTTTCTTCATGATTCTCATACTGCTTTCCTTTTCCTTCTACGTTTCGTTACGCCGGGTAAATCCCCCGACAACTTGCGCTGTTAATTTAAAACTCTGAACCCTTCAACTCTGACCCTCATTTTCTGAATCACGCCCGCCACCCTTTAAGCTGTCAGGTAAACCCGCCGCTGCAAAGCATCGTCGGGCAGGCCCCCTCAGTAGGGGGAGAAAAGCTGATGAAGGATATTCAACC
>JAADGM010000120.1:0-9369 GCA_013152375.1 FCB group bacterium
TATATTTTTGATAATTACACCGTTGGAACCGGAGCGACACTGACTATTGAACCGGGCGTGGTCTGTAAATTCACCGATAATACGGGATTGAGTGTTTACAAAGGTCTTTTGGCACTGGGGGGAGCGACCTTCGACAGCACCATCGTTTTCACCAGCATAAAGGATGACTACTACGGTGGTGATACGAATGCCAACGGATCTGCGGACGGTCCCTATAATTATATCTGGCGAGGTATTATCTTCCAAAGCCAGTCATTGGACCCGCTGTGTAATTTACAGCATTGTATTATCAACCATGCCGGCTATCCCTGGGGGAATATGCAGGGCGGAGTGACCGCTTTCAGTGCTAACCCCACAATTCAGTATTGTTCATTTTTCAATGACTACTGGGGGGTAAACGCCTATGGTTCCGCAAACCCTGTAATCAATTACTGTGATTTCACCTCGATTGCCAACGAGGCAGTCCACAATCATGATCAGTCCTTTGTCATTGATGCCGAAAATAACTGGTGGGGAGATAATTCCGGCCCGACCCATGTCGATAACCCAGGCGGTACGGGAGAACCTGTGTCAGACAGCGTTGACTACGATCCCTGGCTGACCGACGGCGCTCTTAATCCCAGAATGGGGGATGTGAGTCTGAATGGGTTGATCCAGGCCTTCGATGCCTCCCTCATTCTCCAATACACGGTGGGGAATATCACTTTGAATGAGATTCAGCAGCTTGCGGCAGATGTGAGCGGGAACGGAGGGGGAGACCCCATTACTGCCTTCGATGCCTCACTGATCCTTCAATATGTAGTGGGTTTGATCAGTTCATTTCCGGCGGAAGAACTTTACCACGACCTTCCGGCCCGGTTCACAGACACTCGTCTGCGTCTGGAAGATGCTGCGGTCAATCAGGGCGAGCTGATCAGTTTGCCGGTATATCTGGAAAATGCCGGTGGGCTCACGGCTCTGGAGACCACTTTGAACTATGATCCGGACCTGTTGTCACTCATCAATGTGGAACCGGCAGGAACGGCCGCCGGGATGTACTTCAGGTTCAATGCTGATGAAGCAGCCGGCACGCTGAGACTTGCTCTGGCCGGGACACAGACTCTGCCTGAAAATCTGCAGGTATTTACGGTGACATTCCAGGCCGCCGCTGATATTATTGATAAAGTTTCGACTTCAGTTACCATCGGGCGTTTCCTGGCACAGGAGGATGATCTCACCGAAATTGCAAAATCGGCAGAGATTCTCATACAGGGGACTCCCGGGCAGTTTGCTCTGCATCCGGCATATCCAAATCCGTTTAATCCGGTGGTGACACTGGGGTTCTCCCTGCCGGAAGATGGTGTTCCGGTTAGGATGGATGTACTCAATATGCTGGGGCAGAGAGTGGTGACCCTCCTGGATGAGACCAAATCCGCAGGAGAGTATACACTCCAATGGAATGGTACGGACGCAGCCGGGAATAATCTGCAGAGCGGACTGTATTTTGTGCGGCTGAAAGCGGGGGACTATCTGAAAATTCAAAAAATAATGCTGATTAAATAAGATAACAAAAAAATATCACTTGACACTAACCAAGACATGAAAGGATACGTGCAATGAAATTTATCAGGTTGAGATTTCTTTTGTTATCGACGGCAGTATTGCTCGCTGGACTTTGGGCGGACCCCATTGCTCTGCGAATTCCGAATAATCTCACTGCTGTGGCAGGCGATATTATTGATATCCCCGTCTATGCAGACAGCAGTTTTACCGGCGAGGATGTACTTTCTTATCAACTGCAGATCAACTATAACGGGTCAATCCTTCAATTTCAGGAAGTGATCAACACCGGTACTATTTCGGAGACTTTCGGCCCCACAACGGTGAATGACAGTAACAGCGGCACCCTGATCATGGCCGGCGCAGGCGTGGAACCCCTGAGCGGCTCGGGCACTCTCCTGATAATCCGATTTCTGGGGCTTCAGGCCGGAGGAAGTTATCTGCAGTTTTACCCCTCAGGCGGTAACTACTTCAACGAAGGCAGCCCGGGAATCACACTGCTGGACGGTTATATTCAGCTCTACGCCCAACCCATCCTGTATATATCCCCGTCCAGCGGCACCCTGATAATCGGTGAGACGCTTCAGTTCAGTGCGAGCAACGGAACACCACCGTATGCCTGGTCCGTCAGCGATGAAACTGTGGGGAGTATCGATGCGTCTGGACTCTTCACAGCGGAGGGGCAGGGCAGTTGTCAGGTGCAGGCCATGGATTCAGCCGGAATCACCGGGATCAGCGGGCAGATCATCGTGCAGAGTTTTGATCTGACACTCCCTGATTCCAGCGCCTTGCAGGGAGAGATCATTGATATACCGATTTACACCTCGGATCTGACTCCGGCAGCGATAACCTCCGGGAGTCTTACACTGAGTTTCAATCCGAATTTCGTTACCCCAACCTCAATTGTAACCACCGGGACACTGCTGGAGGGGTATTCCGACCCGGTGTTCAACTACCCGGGAGAGAATTATCTTTATGTTTCATTTGCGACGATCTCTCCCCTCTCAGGAAGCGGAATTTTGTTTTATATTCAGCTCGCCGCCTCTCCTGCAAACTGGGGAGGAACCAATATCAATTTTGAATCCGCCCTGTTCAACGAAGATATTCTGGCCCGGACACATAATGCTTATTTTACGGTGATTCAGCTTCCACCCATCACCGTGTACCCGGCAACTTCGGTTTTAATTGCCGGGGATACACTGCGTTTCAGTGCCAGCGGCGGAATTGAACCCTATGCCTGGTCCACCACCGATATGGCCGCCGCAACCATTGACGAACAGGGTCTGCTCACGGCACACCACAGCGGGGTTATTCAGGTAATGGCCACAGATGATGTTGGAGGTGTGGGAATTTCAGGAAATATTCAGATCTACGACACCTGGCTGTCGCTGCCTGAAGAATATGTGACGATCGGGGCGGACTATGATTTCCCCGTTAATATCGGTGACCTGCCTGAGGACCAAACCCTTAATTCCGTTCAAATGGCCATCGATTTTATGAGCCCTGATCTGGAATTTATAGAGGTCATCACGGCAGGCAGTCTGACGGAGGGCTGGAGTTATGCAGCAGACGTCTCCGGCAATCGGGTGACACTGGCCGGTGCGGGTGCTTCATCCGTGGAAGCCTCCGGTGTGCTGGTTTACCTCCGCTTTCATGTAACTACGGATGTCTATGTGGGGGAGTGGGCCTGGATCAACTTTTTCAGCGTTCTGCTGAATGAAGGGATTCCCCTGCCGCTTACCGACAATGGCTATATCATCGGTTCAGATGTCATTTACGGCTGTACCGATCCGGGAGCCTACAATTACAATCCCGACGCCACCGCAGATGATGGCAGCTGCTATGGTATGTTGGGGGATCTGAACCAGGATGGTGCTATGGATATTCTGGATATTGTCCGGCTGGTGGGGATCATCATCGGCAGTGTTCCAAATCCAACGGATTACGAACTCTGGGCGGGTGATTTGAATGGCGACGGGGCCCAGGATATTCTGGATATCGTCACTTTAGTCGGCATTATCATCAACGGCTGAAGGGTTAAAAACAGGCCGTTCCTATTTCCCTGTCAGCTGATGACTGCTTCTGTTTGGCGGTCAAAACCCTGGACGCACTCTTTTCGTCAAATCCGCAGAATCACGGTCACATTCGCCGTAGATCTTTTTCGGATACGACGCCGTTTTTCCCTTTTTTCTTGGAAGCATAGAGGGCTTCGTCCGCCCTGTTGATGAGGGAGGTGATGGTGTCTCCTTTGCGAAAGGCACTCACACCTATGCTTACGGTGAAAGAGAGGGTCAGCCCCTTTTTGAGGTCATCCACTCGGTATTGTGACCCTGCAATGGATTTGCTGATCTGTTTGGCCCGCTTGACGGCATTTCGCAGGGAGGCCCCCTGCAGGATGATGATGAATTCGTCCCCGCCGTAGCGGGCGATGAAGTCTTCAGTTCGAATGAATTCTTTACATTTCATCACCATGGCCAGGAGGATCCTGTCGCCGGTCTGGTGGCCGTATGTATCGTTGATGGCTTTGAAATCGTCAATATCGAGAATGAACATCGCAAAGGGATGACGGATTACGGAATTTTTTTCCACCAGTTCGCGAATGTAGAGATCGAAAGACTGCCGGTTATTGATGCCCGTCAGGCCATCCGTGAGGGATTTCGTCCGGGCCTGCTCTAATTCCACATTCAGGCGGCTGATGCGCTGGGACAGCGACTCCACCCGCCGCCGGTCCTGTTCCTGCTTTTTCCTGACGGTCTCTTTGATGTGGCCGATTTCAACCTTCAGCGAGTTCTTGATGGTCTTAATGTCATCCAGGCGGGTAATGGCTTCCAGCTTCTCGCTCTGCAGATACATGGTCCGGGTGAAGATCTGATTTTCCGTGTCCAGTTCTGAAATAGCCGTCGTGAGCAGTTCGATGATGTCTTTGAGCTCTTTTTCCTTATCGCGGATATAATCATTTTGACGTTCGATGTAGGCCAGGAACTTTTTGGTATGTTTCTTGAAAAGCCGGTCAATATTTTTTCTGTCATCGTCTGCAGACAGGCTGTCACTTAAAGCATCGATATCCTTCCGAAAACTGTCACTGTCAATTTCTTTCTGATCCAGAGAAAAGTTTTTAAGCAGGAACAGCAGTCCCTGGATGGTCTCCAGCAGCGCGCTTTGAGCCTCTTCGTGCCGCTTAATCTCCCGGGATAATTCCTTCACATCGGAGGGATCGGTTGTTTTCAGGTTTAACTTCATGGCAATAGTTTATAGATCATAGAATGCAGACGGGATCAATTTATAATTTCATTTCATCCTGAGTGTTCCAGCTGATCATAAAATAAGAAAAAATTCCGGGCCTAATTTACAGGCTGCGCAGGGTTTGGTGGCCACTCTTTTTAAGCTTAAAACCGGAACGGTAAAGACTCCGGCAAGGCACGTCTGCCATGTCGAATCAAGGCCTCGAAAGACCCTGTGGATACTTATCCACAAGCTAAATTCGCCGTTTTCGTCCTGCAAAAATAATTTGCAAAAAGTGATAGGAAAAATATGTTGCAAGATGTAACAATCTATGTGGATAATCAAAATGTAATGCAAAATTTAGTTTATGGATTCACTTAAGATGTTAATTATACAGGAGACACAAAGATCTCAATTAAAACAAACACTTAGTCTCAAAAAAGTGTTTTCTTTAAAATTACGGACTTGTGGATAGTGTAAAATCGAAGCTCATCGGCTGTTCCCGGCCAATTCTGCCGCCTTTACGGAGTCCTATAGAAGCCTGCGGTATTTTCGTCACCTCACCGGCCGCTCTTACAGGTGCAAGAGTCTTTCAGCCGGGCGAATTCAGGACAGTTTAAGGGCGATTCTGATGAACAGACTCAAATGCTGCACTGACCCGACGGGATGGGAGTAGAGGTCCTCATTCAGCACATTGCTGACAATGAGTGAGGTCACCAGTTTTTCTCTCCAGAAAGATTTTTGAACGGCAAAATCAATATTCGTCTGTGACGGGATCTCCGACTGATAGAAGCCGCTGCTCTCGCTGCTGACTTCCTCGAAGTCAGGCCAGCGTGTACGGGATTGCCAGGCGATGAGCAGCCACAGGGAAAAATGTCCGGCATTTTCATACTCCGTTTTGCTGCTGAACTTATAGGACGGGATTTTCGAGAAGAGACTGCGGCTGGCCTGGTCCCCTCTGATCCTCCCCGTGTATCCGGTAAATAATTTTGTTTTCAGGTCCGGGGTCAGCCGGTAGTTGAGATAGATGCCGGCAGTGAAGGTTTCATAGCTCCCGTTGCCGGAACCGACAGTGACACCGCTAAGGTTGAACAGGGTCGAGTCAAAATGCACTGTTCCCGTTTCGAGATAAATGTTCCGGAAACGACCATATTCCAGGGTGATTTTAAGATCATAGGGTCGGGGTGGGTGGTAATACCAGCTGACCGTACCCTGCAGCTTGCGGCTGCTCTTCAGCGGGCTTTGGAGGGAATAGTCCCAGTTATACTCTTCGGGGAGAGCATATCCTTTTTCAAAAAAATAGGCGTAGTCATCATGTTCTCCGGGAAGCTGCCCGAGGAAAGACAGCGTGGAGACCAACTGATGCTCCCGGCCGAGATGCAGCTTCGTCGTCAGCAGGGCATTGCCGGTGAGGTTCCCGTCTCCCGCGTTCGCGGCAAGCTGCACGGATTGTCCCAGCGCTGCCGTGACCGGATAACTCAGGCTCTCGAAGAGCGTGATCCAGGTGGTATTCAACTGCCCGTCAAGGTGCGGTGAACGGGTTTGTTTTCTTTGCAGCCGAATACCGTAACGGTTGGTGAAAACCGGCTCCTGCCGGATGACGTCTGCCACTATCCTGATCGATCTCTGATACAGATCAAAATTGATATCGGGGAGATTTACCTGTTTCGCAAGTGCGTTTTCATTCAGGCCGACCTGCAGGCTGAACAGCCCTCTGTCTTTGAGCTGGTGACGCAATTTCCAGGACAATTGGACGGCGGAATGCCGTGTCCTCAGTTCCCGGAGCGCCGGCTTAAAGAAAAGGTAATTTTCGCTGATCACGCCGAACCATTGGAGCTCATTCCGCCAGCGGCCGGTCTTTTGCCGCAGGGTCAGAGAATTTGTCAGGGCTTTGATCTTCGGTGAATCGGGAGCCACCTTGCGGAGCCGTCCGATAATCTTTTCATCCGTGGGGAAATACTGCTGAAAACCGATGTCCGAAAGAAACTCCCAGGTTTTACCGCCATAGCTCACAGCCGCCGCCAGATCAGGTCCGATTTTGTCGATATTGATGCTGCTGTATTCGGTATAGCGGAAGGGTCCCGGATCGCCCGTTTCATTGCCGATATGAAAACTCCCGCGGATGGAGAGATTGGGGGGAGCAGGTGCGGTGCGAAAATGAAAGCCCCCGTTTTGAGTGAGTTCCCCGCTGATAAGGCGGGGAGCAGTGAAGATCTCAACAGTGTCAATCCGGTTCAGAGTGATCGGCAACAGGTTCAGGGAGTTGAAGCCAAGGAGCTGGTTTTCGATCCGGATACCGTCAATTGTGAGACTCCAGGACTCCGCCCGGGTCATGGGGGACCCCCAGGGACTGGCGGAATAGGTGTAGCCGTCCAGTGTAACGGCCTGCCACTGGTCAAGGATCTCGAACAGGTCGTTTGGCCGCATGATGCCGGCGCGGTCCAGATCTGCAGTGGTCAGCAGAGATGAGTTTTCACTCAGGGCAGTTACATCCTCCCCAAACAGGCTGGAAACGAGGAACAGAAGCAGTAAAATCTGAAACCGGCGGGATTTCAATTAAGGATATTCTGAACCCAGGCCGGTGTCTGCAGCGTGTAACCCAGTCCCCCTGAGACAAAGAACAAATTAATGGGTTTATGTGTGTGGATCACCAGATAATTGACGGAAATATTGGCAGTGATCTGTTTCGTCAGGGGCAGGGTCAGTCGAGAACCGGCACTGGTACTAAGTTCACTCTCCGTCCGCAGTGCGGCGTTGACATTGGGATCGTCAAAAGTCATTTGCGTATTCCCCAGCCGCATGAAATTATACCAGTAGAGTTTTGGAGTTATCCGCCACTCATAACCCCAGCCCAGATAAACCAGCCCCGTATAAAAATCCGGAATGCTGCTGTTACGGCTGTAGTATGGCAGCAGCTGCAGTCCTCCCTGAACACGGCCGAAATAAAAGGGCATTTCTCCGCTGATCTCAACGCCTCCGCCATTGCGCCAATAGGGGTCAAGGCCGCTACGATTCAGATTGGATGCAATGTTGAGCTGCAGCCGCAGGGAGGAAAAAGCGTCCGCGGTTTCAGTCTCTGCCGGTTTTGGTTCCGCTTTACGGCTGGTGATCTTTTCAGCCAGCTTTTCCATGTCAACGGCACCGGGTTCGTCGATGATAAGGTCAATGAGGCGCACCAGGTCCCGGATATCCGTGAAAGCGTCCCGGTTCAAATCACCTACAATACCGGGAGCGTTGCCGGGATCAAATTCAAAAGCGCCAAGATCCGGCCGCAGCCCTTTATATTCATCAAGGCGGTGGTCGGTCAGAAGGCGCCCGGCATACACCAGCTTTTCCACACCGCAGTCAATAGCCGGGGAATTATCCTGCAGGGCGTAATCTCCATAGTCGGGATCGACAAAGCGGGGATTTTCCCGAATGGTTCCCCCGAGAAGGGTCAGCTGCAGGTTGGGTAATCCCCTGAGATAGTCAGTTCCTTCTTCCAGATCGGAGGCTGCCATCAGCAGCCGGCTCGGCAGATCCGTGGGTGAAGAGAAAATATCTCCGGGTGTATTCCCCCATACGATGGAGTTCACCAGTTCGAGGTCTGCGTTTTCACAGGCCAGAGCGCCTCCCCGGGTGGCGGAATTTCCACTGAGGGTCAGGTGGTCTATCCGACCGGCAGCGCCGCTGAAATAGATCCCGCCGCCTTCGGCCCCCCAGCGACTGGCGGAATTATCCACGACGGCCACATGGTCCAGCCTGAGCACGGCGTTTGTCCAGCAGTAGATGCCGCCGCCATGCCACTGTGAAAGGTTTCCCTGTACGGTCACCGTCTTCAGCATAAGGGTGGAATTAACACCGCAGAAGATGCCGCCCCCCCGTGCTTTGGCCCCGCTCACAGTGTTATAGGCAATGAAACTGTTTTCGATAACAGGGTTGGCGTAATTGGTAAAGATACCGCCTCCCAGATTGGCCGTATTGCCGGTAATGTGTACATTGCTGATCAGAGGGGCTGAATTCGAACAATAGATCCCTCCTCCCGAACTGAACCAGCCTGAAGTGTTATTTTCGGTGATGATCAGGTTTTGGAGCCTGGGGGAAGCACCCTGACAAAAGATGCCGCCGCCGGAGTTGCTGAGACCGTTGGTCAGCGTGAACCCTGAAAGCGTGATCGGCGGCGTGGTCTCTCCTTTGATCGTTACCACCGACCCTGCTGCGTTCCCGTCTATGATCGTTTGCCTGATATGCGTCTCGTTGCCTGAGAGCAGGAAAAGCGAAGTGATCAGGATGCTTTTATCACCCAGCTTGAGGTTTTCAAAATATCGGCCCGGAGATACCAATATGGTGTCACCCTGAGCGGCAGCCTCAATACCGGACTGAATCGTGGCATACCCGGCCGGGACCTGTAAAAGGGCTCCCTGCAGGGAGCAGATCAGGCTGCCGGTGAGAGCCCAAAGGATCGCTTTTTGCCGTATGTTAATCATTGATGTCATCTCTGCAAGTTGTGAATTTACCATAAATCCCGTCACTGCAGAAAGCAGAAGTTATGCCGGGCCGGTCACAAAATCAGGATCCGCATCCCGGAACGCTCCGTTTACCTGCGGTTGTGTGAATACGGGAGCAGGC
>JAADGM010000120.1:9416-11672 GCA_013152375.1 FCB group bacterium
AACTTCTGCGCGCATAGGCCGCTGCATCGACAAAAATTCTGTAAAAACAATTTCTTTCATAATAAGGAAAATCACCTCTAATTTTAGCCCCAAGGAAATCACCATAGGATCCCATCAAAAATTTTATTGCTACTGACTGTCCGAATTTTGTGACAGAGAAATTGGTTTTTAAAACAAATCCCCAGGGGGAATTCGTTGCAGTATCGTATAAGTATAAAGGGATTAGCGGCATAGATCGAAATCCGTGACGGTGGTACAATATTTGCAAATACATAAAAGAACTGAATACCTCTTAGTCGAAACTCCCGATCAGCTATGATCAAATTCTGTAATCTCGCGAGGTCTTGAACAAACAAGGAGAAAATAAAAATGAAAATGAACCGAATCGTATTGATACTCGCCCTGACCGCCACCTTTCTATTGGGCTCCGGTGCCGAATCGAACCTGACCCCCGAGCAGGAAGTACAGGCAACGGAAGCCATACATCAGCTTACTCAGCAGATCGTGGACAATATGCTGCAGTATCGTGAATCAATTAATCTGCAGAACCGTTCCGAAGAATTTATTACCAATCTGCAGTCCTCCGCACCGGGGACGCAGGTGACCATTCAGGGGGATCTGTCTCCCACCTATGCCAGCCCCACACCCCAGCTCAATGCCTTTGTCTCCATGGACAATCAGGCCACCTGGGACACGACAGCCTGTGCCCCGCTGGGAACGCCGGGATACGAGAGCACCTGGGAATGCAATGCCACCACACCCGGTGGCAGCGACATGGCCTGGTTCCTCCAGGCCCAGGTGAATATTAACGGCGATACGCTTTATGCCACACAGGCGCCTAAAAATGTAAATGAAGTTTTTCCTCCCGGCGATAACCTGCTGGCAACACTGGCTGTTGATCCGGCCTGGGACCAGTATGGCACTCCCTTCACAGATATATTAGAGGTCAGTGGAACCTACAGTACCGATTCGCTCTATTTTCGTATGAAGAACGGAGGCGGCGGATACCCTCTGTGGGCGGATTACGGCACGGGCCCATTTTGGCTTTACGGAATTGGATTAGTGAATCCCATCACCTTCTTCCAGGCCGATACCGTCACCATCTATGCCCTGGGTTATGCTTATGGTATTTACGGTACCCTGCACACCGGCTTATTGAAAGTCCAGGCGACAGCTTCCGGTGAGATCGTACAGGAATTCACAACTCAATGGCTCCAGACAGCTTATCTATTAGGCAATTATTCATATTACGATGCCAGTATTCCCGGTTTTGTTGACGTCCAGGAGATGCTAGTAGATATTACGGGTGATTATCTGTCCATGGCCATGCCTATAGCGCCTTTGCTGAATGACCCGGATTTTGGCGCCTGGCCCAATTCGTATGGCGGGCTGATAGCCATGGGGATGATCGCCTCGGTAACCAATGACACAAACCAGGGTGCAACTTTTCATGACGCTGCCACGCCGGGGATCCTCATTCTGGAGACTCAGTTCCAGACGGGAAATGTCGCACCCGCATTGAGCAGCGGAGCTTTCGATGACGTAACCAACCGACTTTCCGTTTCCTATCTCGACGGTGACGGCAATTTGCCGGTCCTCAAGGGTGTGACCATCGGCAATCGCGAAGTGGGCACCATGACACCCCTGGGCCATACTTATGATACGGGTGCCGGTTTCATCTATGACCTCGTGGATACAACTCCGGGGAATTATACGGCTACTTTTGACTTTCAGGATGGTCTGGACTCAGATCAGCTTGTACTCGATTTTACAATTCCATCCCCCAACTGCGGCGACATTGCCGCCTGTAACTATGGCGCGCTGGGAGACTGTATTTACCCGACCGGCTGTAACGACTGGTGTGAGGGGGACGCCGGCGGACCGGAAGTGCTGGACTGCGCCGGTGTCTGCGGCGGTACTTCTGTAGTTGATGAATGCGGCGTCTGTGACGGTCCCGGTTTGAATGCCGACGGCTGCTGCGGGACGGATGTTCCTGACTGCGCCGGTGTCTGCGGCGGTACATCTGTAGTTGATGAATGCGGCGTTTGTGACGGTCCCGGATTGAATGCCGACGGCTGCTGCGGGACGGATGTTCCCGATTGTGCCGGCGTCTGCGGCGGCCCTGCTGTTTTAGATGAATGCGGCGTTTGTGACGGTCCCGGATTGAATGCGGACGGCTGCTGCGGGACGGATGTTCCCGACTGTGCCGGTGTCTGCGGCGGAACTGCTGTAGTTGATGAATGCGGAGTCTGTGAC
>JAADGM010000002.1 GCA_013152375.1 FCB group bacterium
AATGGACATTATACCCATTACATAACTATGGAATGCAAGTCGCAGTTGAACATCTTTGGGGCACCTCCTCATCCGACATGTATTTTGTAGGCCTGAACGGCTCCATCGTACACTACGACGGCTCAAGTTTTGAGCAGATGGACAGCGGGACGGATACGGACCTGAAAAACATTGCCGGCTCACCGGACGGTGAGCATGTGTTTGCCGTGGGATATGAAATAAGCGGGGAGCATGTTAATCAGAGCATTGTCATCGAACTGAATCAAATTTCATGGCAAATAGTTTATTCATCTGATCATACCTTCCCATCCGACTCAACATATGGTATGGCTTCAGCTGTCAGTGTGAAGGGAGAAGTCGCTTATATTACTTCAAGAGCCGGTATCCTGAAATATAACTATTTTACAAAAGATATCTCTCTAATGCAAACAACTCCATTCAGCCTCTATTACAGCCACGTTGTTAGCATGTCTATAATGAATCAAAATGATATTTTCCTGTTAAGGGGCAGTTTTCGGTTGTTGCACTATAACGGTAATAGCTGGGCGTTGGATGAATATATTTATAATTATTTTTCAGGCGATACCTGGTCATATAATCTGGATACATGGAATAATATGGTTGCGATTGTCGGCGATCATGGATATAACACAGCCATTGTAGCGAGAGGCTACCGATGAAAAAGAGTGAAAAATTAAAAGTGAGGTCGCTGTGTAGCGGTGCGGAGAACACAAAACCAGCCACTTTACTCCAGCTGTCCTAAGCACCACATATTACTGCTTCAAATAAGACTCAATTGTCCGTATAACAGTTTGGTATTGATTCTGTATCCCTCCTAATTTTGATGGGAGGATCGTGAAAATATCCGTTTATTATGCAATTTGACAGCAGGGAGAATTCGAGAATAACGTTTTATATAAATTGGTATTAACCAAATCGTCTCGCCCTGCGCAGACCTGCAGTAGACGGACATAGACGGATTAAAGAATCAATTCAAATTTTGCTGTCCCCGTTTTTTATTTGAGCCAAAAATATTAAGGAGTCAAAAAATGATCACCAAAAAACAGGCGCTTGATTATCACTCAGAAGGCCGGCCCGGTAAAATAGAGGTCTCCACTACCAAGCGCTGTGAAACCCAGCATGACCTGGCACTTGCTTACACGCCGGGAGTTGCGACCCCCTGTCTTGAAATCCAAAAAAAACCGGAGTTGGCCTCCCTCTATACGGCCAAAGCGAATCTGGTGGGAGTTGTAACCAACGGCACGGCGGTTTTGGGCCTGGGTGATATCGGTCCCCTGGCCGGCAAACCGGTCATGGAGGGTAAGGGCGTCCTCTTCAAGCGGTTTTCGGATGTGGATGTATTCGATATCGAGCTGAATACGCACGATCCCGAAGAGCTCATCAAGGCCGTCAAATTGCTGGAACCGACTTTCGGCGGTATAAATCTGGAAGATATAAAAGCGCCTGAATGTTTTGAAATTGAAGAGCGCCTGATAGAAGAGATGAATATTCCCGTTTTTCACGACGACCAGCATGGCACGGCAATCATTTCGGCAGCCGGACTCATCAACGCAGTTGAGCTTACGGGCAAAAAGATGGAGAACCTCAAGATCGTCATCAGCGGGGCCGGGGCCGCTGCAATTGCCAGTGCAATTCACTATCTCCGTTTTGGCGTCCGCAGGGAAAATATCCTTTTATGCGACAGCAAGGGCGTAGTTTATAAAGGGCGTAAAGCGGGAATGAACAAGTACAAAGCAAAGTTTGCAGCAGAAACCAGCCTCAGAACCTTAAAAGAGGCCATGGTTGGCGCGGATGTTTTCCTGGGCATGTCAAAGGGAGGATTGGTTACGAAGGCCATGGTGCGTTCCATGGCGGACAATCCAATTGTTTTCGCCATGGCCAACCCCGATCCTGAGATTTCTTACCCCGATGCAAAGGCGGCCAGACCCGATGTGATTATGGCCACCGGCCGCTCCGACTTCCCAAATCAGATCAATAATGTGCTGGGCTTTCCCTTCATTTTCAGAGGTGCGCTGGATGTCCATGCAACCAAGATCAATGACGAAATGAAAATTGCGGCCTCAAGGGCTCTGGCTGCCCTCGCCAAGGAAAGTGTACCCGAAGAGGTGACCCGGGCTTACGGTCTGGATACTCTGGAGTTTGGTCCCGATTACATCATCCCGAAACCGTTTGACCCCCGTGTGCTCACCTGGGAGGCCGTGGCAGTTGCAAAGGCCGCCATGGATACGGGCGTGGCGACCCATCACTTGAACCTGGAAAAATACCGTGACCAGTTAGAGGCCCGCCTCGGGAAGAGCCGTGAATTGCTGAGACTCATCATCAACAAAGCTCAAAATAACCCGAAACGTATCGTTTTTCCCGAAGGCGAATGTGACAAGATCATTCGTGCCAGCTATCAGATCCAGAAAGAGGGCATCGCTAAGCCGATTCTGCTGGGAAACATCGAAAAGATCAAGGCGGAAGCCGAACGGCTGCGGATCAATTTGAAGGGCATAAAAATGATTGACCCTGAAAACAGCAAATCCCAGAAAAAATATGTCTCCGTACTGCACGATCTGCGTAACCGGAAAGGAATGACCCGCCGGAGGGCCAAATCGCTCATGACCCGGCCAAATTATTTCGGGCCGATGATGGTTAACCTGGGTGATGCGGACGGTATGGTGTCCGGTATTACTCAAAATTATCCCGACACACTCCGCCCGGCCTTACAGGTTTTGAAATTACAGGACGGAATTCAGCATGTTGCCGGAATGTATATTCTGGTTTTTAAGAACAAGATCAAGGTTTTTGCGGATGTCACGGTCAATATTGATCCCTCGGCCGAAACCCTGAAAGAGATTGCGATCCTGACCGCAGAAAAAGCCAAACAGTTTGGCATTGACCCCCGTATCGCCCTGGTCAGCTCCAGCAATTTCGGCAGCGTCAAACATGAAAAGGCGGCCCTGACCAAAAAAGCCGTCGAGCTGATCCGTCAGGCGAGACCTGATCTCTGTGTGGATGGAGAAATGCACGCTGACGTAGCGGTTTCGACGGAATTGCTGCAAAAGCACTTTCCTTTCTCATACCTGAAGGAAGAGGCCAATGTGCTGATCTTTCCTGATCTGACCTCCGGAAATATTTCGTATAAACTGCTGAAGCAGCTCGCTAATGCTACTGCCATCGGTCCGATTCTGCTGGGATTGTCCAAACCCGTGCACTTGCTGCAGTTTGCAGACAGTTCTGTTGAAGATGTGGTTAACATGACTGCTATTGCCGTTGCGGATGCCCAGCACCTCGAAACCCAGAAAATCCTCATGGAATTCAAGGATGCTAACAAATAAACTGCATTCTGAAAAAAACAGGACCGTCCGTGACTCAGGTTTTAAACCAGTATTCACGTAATGGTGATTTAACAACCTGTATGTCTGCTTATGGTGATTTTGTCTCCTCACACTTACCTTTTCAACTGCCGGAAAGGCGGTAATAATTATCTTTATTATCGCGTGCGTGAAACATAATCCCCTTTAGGTAAGTTAGGTTATGCACGAAGGTTCAGGCAGGCCGGTATGCTGAGCGGATCTTTACCCGACTGCTCGCCATCAAGGGGCCATCGGAACGCAGAACTGCATTATTAAGGGTAATAAATCTTCTTTAATGATAATTAGAGATTGCGGTATATTTTACCTTAAATATTGTATCGGTTTTTAGGTGAAACTCCGGCTTTTGACGACAGATCCATCCGGAATCTGCAAATTTTGACGAAGTTATTATTAAAATATAAGGAGATGCTATGACACTACAGGAAACGCTGCAGGAAAAAATACCTGTCTGGCGTGAAGAAAAAAGGAAAATACTTGAGAGTGTAGGCGGTAAATCCATCTCGGAAGTAAAAGTTGCCCAGGCTTTCGGCGGTATGCGGGGGATCAAGGGGATGATCTGTGATACATCGGTCGTTGAACCGGACAAAGGACTCATCATTCGCGGCTATCCGCTTTTGGAGGTCAGCCATTTACTCCCCGAACAGATCTTTTACCTGTTGCTGACCGGGGACATCCCCGATGAGACTGCCACCAAAGCTCTGCAGGACGATCTGGCAGACAGAAGCGAGGTCCCGGCATACGTCTGGGATGCCCTCAGGGCTCTCCCCCGTAAAACTCACCCGATGACTTTACTGAATACGGCCATCCTCATGCTGGAAACCAAATCCAAATTCAGAAAACAGTATTCCAAAGGCCTTAAGAAAGAGGATTTCTGGAAACCCATGCTCGAAGATGCTTTGAATATTCTGGGGATGCTCCCGACACTTGCCGGCTGTGTTTACAAAATACGGTACCGGAAGGGTCTGAAGCGGAAATCCATGCGCCTCGACGATATTGTACCTTATGACAGAGATTTGGATTGGGGCGCAAATTATGCCATGAAACTCGGGATGGATGACCCGAACGGCACCTTTACAAAACTAATTCAGCTTTATCTGACCATGCACTGCGATCACGAAGGTGGGAATGTAAGTGCAAATGTGTGCCATACAGTTGGTTCCGCCCTCTCTGATGCCTATTATGCAGTCGCCGCCGGATTGAACGGCCTGGCGGGCCCCCTGCATGGTCTTGCCAACCAAAACTGCCTGAAATGGATCCTGGAGTTGATGGAAGATTATGACGGTGTGCCGACTCTGGAACAGATTGAGGAAATGGCATTCCAGACACTTCGTGCCGGTAAAGTCATCCCCGGATACGGGCATGCTGTACTGCGCGTGACGGATCCCCGCTTCACAGGGTTTAACGAGTTCGGTAAAAAACACATGCCCGATGACCCCATTTTCATGACCGTTGACCGGATCTTCCAGGTCGTGCCCAAAGTTCTTGAGGCCTTTTCGAAGGAAAGAGTTGCCGCGGGAAAAGGACCCATCGCGAATTTCTGGCCGAATGTCGATGCCGGGTCGGGTGCTTTGCTGTATCATTACGGACTGCGGGAATTTGAGTATTATACCGTGCTGTTCTCGGTTTCCAGATCTATGGGCATGTTGTCCCAACTGGTCTTAAACCGGGCACTTGGAACTCCCATTACGCGGCCGAAATCCGTCAGTACCCTGTGGGTCAAAGAAAACATAAAGTAAATATTGAGGTATGAAATGAGAAAGAAAATCGCACTTATCGGCGGCGGACAGATCGGCGGTGTTCTGGCCCTGCTCTGCACCCAGAAAGAATTGGGTGATGTGGTTATCATCGACATCCCGAAGGCGGAGGGCATGATCAAGGGAAAGGCTCTCGATCTGATGGAATCCCGGCCCCATGATGGCTACGACGTCACCCTGACCGGCTCCTCCGACTATGCCGATATCAAAGGAGCGGATGTGGTCGCTATCACGGCAGGTGTTCCCCGGCGGCCGGGAATGTCTCGGGATGACCTTTTGGAGATCAACCTGAAAATCATCACGGATGTTGCCAATAATGTCAAGAAATATGCACCGAATGCATTTGTGATTGTCGTCTCCAATCCACTGGATGCAATTGTCTATGCTTTTTATAAAGTTAGCGGATTTAAGAAAAATAAAGTTGTCGGCATGGCGGGAGCGCTGGATTCGGCCCGCTTCAGGGCCTTCATCGCCATGGAAACCGGATTATCCACACAAGATGTCTCCTGCATGGTGCTCGGCGGACACGGACCGACAATGGTTCCCCTTCCCAGGCTTGCCACTGTCGGAGGCGTTCCCATCGATAAATTACTCCCGGGTGAGAAAATCGAGGCCATTGTTGACCGGACGAGGAAAGCTGGTACTGAAATTGTTCAACTGCTGGGAAACGGCAGTGCCTATTTCAGTCCTGCAGCTTCAATCACTGAGATGATAGAGGCCTATCTGAAGGATAAGAAACGGGTCATACCTTCCGCCGCCTGTTGTGAGGGAGAATATGGTATTGACGGGTATTTCATCGGTGTCCCCTGTGTTATCGGAGCCGGTGGGATCGAAAGGATCCTTGAAATTGATCTGACAGACGATGAGAAGGCGGCTCTTAACAAAACCCTTGAAGCCGTAAAAAAGACCGTTTCAGAAACCAAACTGTAAACCGTGAATCTGAAATAAAAAAGTCCGGCTTCTGTCGGACTTTTTTATTTTTTATTTCCTGAAAGCAGGTTTCCTTTTATCGATAAAAGCCTGCATGCCCTCCCTTTGATCTTCCGTGCTGAAAATTCTGCCGAATTGTTTCGCTTCAAATGTTAAGCCCTCGACGAGCGTCAGGTCAGCACCCTGATTTACAACCTTGATGATCATCTCCGCTGCAGTCGGAGAAGTATGGGTGATCTGATCCGCTAATTTTTTTACCGACGTCATCAGATTACTCAGCGGGACGACCTTATTTACCAGTCCAATTTGCTGGGCTGTCTTTGCATTGATCATTTTCCCCGTCAACAGCATCTCAAAAGCAACACCCTTCCCCACCAGCCTCGGCAGCCGCTGTGAGCCTCCAAACCCGGGAATGACACCCAAGCCGACTTCAGGCTGGGCGAATTGCGCGTTTTCTGAAGCATACCGGATATGACAGGCCATGGCAAATTCACATCCTCCCCCAAGGGCATACCCGTTTACGGCCGCAATAACCGGTTTTGGAAATTGCTCAATATAAGTCGTTAGCGCCTGTCCTTTTTTTGAGTAGGCTTCTGCCTGGGCAGGTTTCATTTTCGCCATTTCCCTGATATCCGCCCCGGCAATAAAAGCCCTCTTACCTGCACCCGTAAGGATTACGACCCTCACGTCGGGAGCTTTTTCAGCTGCCTCAAAAGAATTCCGTAACGCATCTAAAACCTGACTGTCCAGAACATTCAAATATTCAGGCCGGTTTATGGTGATGGTAAATACACCCTTTCTCTTATACACAAGTACTGCACTCATTTTTCCCAATAACTCCTACTAAATAGTATGATAACAGCAAATAATTCCAATCTTCCCAGCAGCATGCTGAAGCTTGACAGCCATTTGGCGGCTACCGGGAAATGTCCCCAATTCTGATACGGCCCAATGGACCCGAATCCGGGTCCGACATTCCCCAATGAAGACGCACTCGCTGAAATGGAGGTCGTCAAATCAAGCCCCATCACTGCAAATAATATACTGATGACCACAAAGACGGCGATATATAATAAAATGAAACCGATGGTATTGATCGCCACTTCTTCCGAGAGAATTTTCCCTCCAATTGTTAACGGGTAAACACCATTTGGATGGAGCATCTTTTTTATGATTATCCTCAAGTATTTTACGACGATCAGCGATCTGATGATTTTCACTCCGCCAGCTGTCGATGCAGCCATCCCGCCGAGAAAAAACATCAGCAGGATCAATGTACGGGTGAGATAGGGCCATAAGCTGTAATCGGAAGTATAGAACCCCGTCGTGGTCACCATGGAAATCGTCATAAAAAGCGCATTTTTCAGCGGCATATAACCAAATCCAAAATAACGAGCCGATATATCAAAACATAGAATCAAAAACAAAACCAGAATAACCCAGAGAAAAGTTCTGAACTCTTTGTCCTTCCAGTAGAGCAGACTGCTTCTGGTTAATAAACGGTGATGATAGGTGAAGTTCGTTGCCGCAATGAGCATGAAAAGCATTAATGTCCATTCAATCGGACCTGAATTGAAATGCCCTATATTGGACGAGCTGGTGGAAAATCCTCCGGTTGATAGGGTCGCAAAGGAATGGCAAAGGCTTTCAAAGAGCGTCATTCCTCCCAGTTTTAAGAACAGGGTTTCCAACAGAGTCAGGGCAATATAAACGGATACCAGTGCTTTCGCGGTCTGCCAAACCCGCGGAGTTGCCTTATCAGATAAAGGACCCGCTACATCCGTCTTACTCAATTCAACAGAGCTCATGCCATGAAGCGGCAGAACGGCAATTGAAAAAATGAGCGTACCAAATCCGCCGATGAACTGTGTCAGACTCCGCCAGAAGAGGATCCCGTGAGGTATTTCTTCGATCATCCTTGTGGAAGGATTGCCGAATACGGTCGCTCCTGTGGTCGTTAACCCGGAGATAGCCTCAAAATACGCATCATAATAATGCGGCAGAACTCCGGAAAGATAAAGGGGCAGTGCACTGAAAACAGCGGCGATGATACATCCGAAGGTTGCTATCGCGAACCAATCCTTTATCGTAAGTCGAATCCTGCCTCGGGTGAGCAGCCAGACGAAACCGGCAGTAGTAAAAGTAATAATTGCGGATCGCAGTAAAACCCAGAGATCTCCTTCCCGATAATAAAGAGACCACAACGCGCTCATCAAGATCATCAGGCTCAATACCATCATCAGGAGACTGATGGTATGAATGATCGCTTTCTTATTCATTTACTGATTGAATAAATTCTCCGCAGTAGAAACAAAGGAAGGTTTGGTGAAGATCAATAAATCATCATAGGGTTTGATGATGGAATAATGATTTGGGATCTCAACAATACCGTCTCTGATAATAGCTCCCAGTGACATTTCCTGAGGTATTTTTTCGATCGGCCATTTTTTACGAAGAAATTTGCAATCAGGCTGGACCGTTAACTCAACAGCTTCTATGTCAATATCCTCGAATCGGGAAATGGAGATCTTGCTGTCACTGCGGATGTAGTTAATGACATCATTCACAGCCGCGATATTTTTACTGACAATCGCATCAAGGCCGAAGCGTCTTACCGCCGGAATATAAGAAGTGGTTGTAATATGAGTAATTACCTGTTTTACACCCATGTGCTTCACCAACAAACTTGAGAGAATATTGGTTTGCTCGTTGTCCGTGACGGCGATAAAGCAGTCAACTTCTGAGATGTGTTCAGATTCCAGAAATTCTATGTTAGTCCCGCTCTCATTGAGAATCAGGGTATTGGTAAGGTTTGCACCGGCTTTTTCAGCTTTGTCCCGATCTTTTTCCACAAGTCGAACATCAAAATCCGTCTGCAATGATTTCGCCAGCAAGCGACCGATTTTACCCGCTCCCAGTATCATAATTTTGTTCAGTTCAATAGCCGGGATTCCCGCCATCTGCTGAATTAATTTGATATCCTTTGTATCTCCCACAAAATAGACGGTGTCATCTTTATGATATTTGGTATCCTCATGGGGAATGAAGGGATGGTCCTTCCTGATCACAATGACAAGTTTATGCCGGATGAAGGGGTTGGAAAGCTCAACATTCTGTACGGTGCGACCTATCAGGGGGGAGGAGCTTGCTAATTTAATTCCTGCTTAATTCCTGCCAGTGTGATCTTTCCTTTTGCGAATTCCTGTATTTCAGCGGTAGCCGACCTCCGTACGAGCATATCTATTTCCCGCTGGGCTGCTTTTTCAGGGTAAGTGACATAATCGATGCCGAATTGATCCGGTGAGATGACGGCCTTTTTGTGGGAATACTCTGTATTTCTGAGGCGGGCAATAACCTGATTCGCACCCATCTTCTTTGCAATTCTGCTGGCAACAAGATTAATTTCGTCAATCCTCGTCAAGGCAAGGAAAATATCGACTTCAGGCATGTTAATTTGTTGGAGAATCCTCTGAGAAGCACCGTCTCCCTCAATGACCTGAGCATCGACGGTCGTCTTG
>JAADGM010000017.1 GCA_013152375.1 FCB group bacterium
CATGATCCCAAGAGCAAAAATTGAAGCCTGCCGGAAAAATCCACCGGCAAACATATCATAAAGACCAAGCAGTGAGTTGTTAAAACTGTCCATAACTGCCGCCAGGGCAACTCTGTTAATACCGGGGACCGGGACATGACCCCCCAGTCGATAGATCAGGATCAGGCCTCCTGCAATTCCAAGACGTTTTCTTAGATCGGGAATCCTGAAGACATTTATAAATTTATCAATCATGAGAATATAGCCTTACCACCAGCTTTTTCAATTTTTTCGATAGCGGAAGAACTGAACATATCCGCCGTAACTTCTACTGCAATATCAATGCTGCCATTCCCCAGGATCTTAACAACCTGATGAGCTTTTTTAATAATTCCGTTCTCAATTAAAGTATTGACATCAACTTTTTCAAGTTTGAGTCCGGCAATCCGGTCAACATTAACAATCTGCACTTCCTTTTTAAAGGGATAATTTGAGAATCCCCGCTTCGGAAGTCTTCTCATCAACGGCGTCTGACCGCCTTCGTAGTGAATTTTCGATTTAAAACCGGACCGGGACCGGGCACCGTCACTTCCTTTGCCGGCAGTCCTGCCGTGTCCTGAAGCATTTCCTCTGCCAATCCTTTTCCGATTTAACTTAGTTCCTTTTGCAGGATTAAGATTACCCAGATCCATTATATTTCCTCGACTTTCAATAGGTGAGAGATTGACCTGACCATCCCAAGGATTGCCGCTGTTCCGGCATGCACAACACTTTGGTTCATCCTGGTAATACCTAAAGCAACCAGGGTCTGCTTGGCCCTTTTACGGTACCCGATGGCACTTTTGATTTGAGTAATTTTTATGTTTTTTATTTTTTCAGCCATGATAATAATCTATTAAGAAAATAACTCTTTAACTGTAATACCTCTTTCACGAGCCACAGTAAACGGGTCGCGCATTTCGCGCAGGGCCTTTTCTGTTGCTCTCACTACATTCAGCGCGTTCGAAGAGCCTGTCACCTTCGTGAGGATATCCGTGACTCCGACCTGTTCCATCAAAGCCCTGATGGGGCCGCCGGCAATAATACCGGTTCCGGGGGACGCCGGACGCATAACGATCTTCGTCGCCCCTAATTTCATATCGATCCGGTGAGGGATTGTGCCGTTTATAATGTTCGATTTGAAGATATTTTTTTTCGCGCTCTCTTTAGCTTTGTTGATGGCTGACATTACCTCATTGGCCTTGCCAAATCCGACCCCGACATGTCCGTGGCCGTCACCAACCGCAACTGTTGCATTGAAGCGGAATCTTCTGCCTCCGGTAATTACCTTTGCAACACGCTTAATCGATATGACTGTTTCTTCTTTTAACTCTAATTCTGATGGATTAATAAAACTCAATCTGAATACTCCGTTTAGAATTGTAAACCAGCTTTACGGGCGCCTTCGGCAAGGGCTTTGACCCGACCGTGATAACGGTAACCGTTCCTGTCAAATATTACCTTGCTCAGCCCTTTGGAAACCGCAGCCGCTCCAAGTGACTCGCCGACTATCGCACTTTTTTCAATTTTTCCTTTGGCCTTATCAATCTTGGCCTGCAAGTTTTTGTCTGCGCTGGATGCTGCAGTCAGGGTTGAGCCAACCGTATCATCAATTATCTGTGCGCTGATATTTTTATTGGACCTGAAGACAACCAGTCTAGGGTATTTCCCGATAGCCAGGTGGCCTTTCAGGCGTCTTTTCTTTTCTGTCCAGTTCTCTCTTTTATTTTTATGCGCCATTTACCTAGCCTCCAATGGTCTTTCCGGCTTTCCTGCGAACATATTCATCCGAGTACCTGATCCCCTTACCCTTGTAGGGCTCGGGAACTCTAAAGGACCGGATCTTAGCTGCTACATGGCCAACCAATTGTTTGTTAATTCCTTTGACGATGATGATGGTCGGTTTGGGCGTCTCAACAACGATTCCATCCGGGATTTGCATATAAATTGGATGCGAATAGCCGAGATTTAATAGCAGGATATTCTCACGCTTGGCATCCGCCGTATATCCGACGCCAACCAAATTAAGTTCACGAACATAACCGACAGAAACTCCCTTTACCAAATTGGCGATCAGGGCTCTGTATAGTCCGTGCAATTCACGATGTTTTTTTGAGTCGCTGGGACGCAGGACGGAAATCCGACCATCTTCAATTTGCAACTTTATATCAGGATGAATATCCTGGCTGAGTTCACCAAGTTTTCCCTTGACAGTGAGAGTTGTTCCATCCGGAATTATTTCTACACCGTCAGGCACCTGGATTGGTATTTTACCGATTCGGGACATTATTAAATTACCAAACTTTAATTAAATTACCAGACGTGACACAGGACCTCGCCACCGACGTTTAGTTTCTTTGCCGTTTTGCTTGAAACCACGCCTTTCGAGGTCGTCAAAATTGCAACGCCCATTCCGTTTAAAACTCTGGGAATATGATCGCTATCCGCATAGACCCTGCAGCCGGGTTTGCTGATTCTTTTAATTCCCTGAATAACTGGAACTCCCGATTTCTGATAGTTCAGGAATAATCGCAGAATCCCCTGTTTATTGTCTTTGATAATAATATAATCACGAATGAAATGCTCTTCTTTCAGCACATAGGATATTCTGGTTTTCAAATTGGAACCCGGAATATCAACCCAGCTTTTCTTGGCTGCCTGTGCGTTCCTGATTCTCGTTAAGTAATCTGCAACTGGATCTGTCATTGACATAAATAAGTACCCTTACCAACTTGCTTTGGTTATACCAGGGATCAAACCGTTTAATGCCATTTCCCTGAAACAGATACGGCATAGACCAAATTTTCTGTAAACAGACTTGGGTCTTCCGCAATTATTACACCTTGAGTATTTCCTTGTGGAAAATTTAGGTTCCCTTTTGGCTTTAACTATAAGAGCTTTTCTAGCCATCAGGCAGCCTCCCCTGAATCGGCAGTCTTTTTAGCTTTCCGCATCGGCAAACCGAGTGCTGCCAATAACTCATATGCTTTATCATCTGTACTTGCCGTTGTCACTACAGTGATATTCATTCCCCTGACCTTATCAATTTTATCATAATTAATTTCCGGAAAAATAATTTGTTCAGATACTCCAACATTATAGTTACCGCGTCCATCAAAACCTTTTGCCGAGAGTCCCCGGAAGTCCCTGATCCTCGGAGTTGCCAGAGAGATAAACCGATCGAGGAATTCATACATCCGATAGCCGCGCAAGGTCACCCTGAGTCCCACAGGATCGTTGGCTCTGATCTTAAAATTCGAAATAGCTTTCTTTGCCCTGGTGACGACGGGTTTCTGTCCCGCTATTAGGGTCATTTCTGAAACGGCAGCTTTGAGACTATTGGCATTTTCACGGGCGTCTCCAATCCCCATATTCAAAACGATCTTTGTCAGTTTAGGGATCATCATTTCATTTTCAAGATTAAGTTTTTCCTTAAGATAAGGTTTAACCTTTTCCTTATATGCCACTAAAAGTCTGGGCTTGTAATCTGTACTTTCTTTTTTAGCCATCTTAATCTATAATTTCCTGTGTATTTTTGGCAATTCTGACTTTCTTTCCATTCTCAAGGATTTTATATCCAATTTTAACGGGATTCCCATTAACCACGAGTTTCACATTTGAGATATGGATTGAAGATTCTTTCTGCTGCCGACCTCCCTGTGGATTATCATCCGTTGGTCTGAGATGTTTTGTGACCATTGCCACTCCCTCGACCAGCACCCGATTCCTTTTGGGATATACTTTCAACACTCTGCCGGTTTTACCGGCATCACTTCCCGATATGATCTTGACGGTTTCACCCTTTTTCACAAACATAATTAAATTACCTCAGGCGCTAATGAAACGATTTTCATATACTGTTTTTCCCTCAATTCACGTGCCACAGGGCCAAAAACACGGGTGCCCTGGGGCTCATCCTGAGCATTGAGCAGCACTGCGGCATTTTCATCAAATCGTATGTAAGAGCCATCTTTCCGCCGGATCTCTTTTTTCATCCGAACAATGACCGCTCTGGTAACATCCCCTTTTTTAACTACGCCGCCCGGTATGGCCTTCTTAACGGTCACAACGATCTTGTCCCCGAGACGAGCATATTTTCGGCCGGAGCCACCCAATACTTTGATACAGAGCACTTCTTTCGCCCCTGTATTGTCTGCTACTTTCAATCTTGTTTCTTGCTGAATCATTTCACATCCCTGCTACGATTTAAAGCTCAGTCGCCGTTTTTTCGATTTCCAACACGCGCCACCTTTTCAGTTTGCTAAGCGGACGCGATTCAATGATCCGTACTTCATCACCTGGCATGCAGCGATTCTGTTCATCATGTGCATAGTATTTTTTTCGGGTTGTGATGTATTTTTTATATACCGGATGCGCAATTTTACGGGTTACCTGCACCACAGCCGTTTTGTCCATTTTGGATTCCAGCACGACACCCTTAACAATTCTTTTATTGCCGCCTGACATTAGACTTCCTCCTTGCGTAGACCCAATTCATACTCTTTAATGGCAGTTTTAATTTGTGCAATCTCCCTGCGTAACAACTTTATCTGCTGTGGGTGCTCGAGTTGCTGTAGTGCTTTCTGAAAACGCAGATTCATCAGCGCTTCCATGTTGTCTGACAGCTTTATTTCGAGCTCTTCTTTTGATAGATCCTTTAATTCCTGACGCTTCACGCTAAACTCCGAATTCTCTTCTTACAACTAATTTTGTGTGAATGGGCAATTTATGGCTGCACCTGCGAAACGCCTCAGCAGCGACCTCTTCAGTTACTCCGTCTATTTCAAACAGGATACGACCGGGTTTAACAACCGCTACCCAATACTCGGGGGCACCCTTCCCTTTTCCCATCCTGGTCTCTGCAGGCTTCTTCGTTATGGCTTTATGGGGGAATATTCGAATCCACATCTTACCGACTTTTTTAACCTGCTTGGCGATGGTAATACGTGCCGCTTCAATTTGCCGGCTCGTAATCCAACCGCATTCCATAGCCTTTAACCCATAGGAACCAAAGGCGACATAATCGCCGGTATTGGACATACCGCGCATTCTGCCCTTTTGAGGTTTTCTGTATTTGATCTTTTTTGGCGCAAGCATTCTTAAAACATCCTATTTTTCTTATTACGCACTTCACCATGGTAAATCCAGACTTTCACACCGATGATGCCATAGGTGGTATTTGATTCAACTAAAGCATAGTCGATATCCGCCCGCAGGGTATGTAAAGGCACACGACCTTCCCTAAAGGTTTCCCGACGGGCAATTTCAGCACCGCTGAGGCGACCAGCAACCTGCACTCTGATTCCCTGGGCACCCATGGTCATCGTGGATTGGATGGCCTTTTTTACTGCACGCCTGTAGGATACTTTTTTTTCCAATTGTTGTGCGATATTCTGACCGACCAGCTTTGCATTCAGACCGGGTCTTTTGATTTCTGAAATATTGACCTGAACGCCATAGCCGATTATATTTTTTAGTTCTTTTTTCAGGGATTCAACCTCTGATCCGCTGCGGCCGATAACAATACCCGGTCTGGCGGTGAAAATTGTGACAATTACTTTTTTAGGGGTTCTGCTGATTTGCACATCCCCGACGGCAGCCTGACGAAATCTGTTTACAATATAGTTCCTCAGGATAATATCTTCATGCAGTTTCTCTGCAAAATCTTTTTCATCAAACCAGATGGAGCTCCAGGTTTTATTGATCCCTAATCGATAACCGATTGGATTTGTTTTCTGTCCCAAATTGACCTCTACTTACCGTTATCAGAAATTACAATCGTCAGATGGCTGGTTCTTTTCCGGATCGGAACACCACGCCCCATTGCCGCCGCACGCCATCTCTTCATCGGAGGTCCCTCGTTAACAAAAGCCTCTTTTATAAACAACTTTTCATCGTTGAAGGAGTCATTCCGGTCTTGCATATTGGCAACGGCGGATTTAAGAGTTTTGTGAATAAAATAAGCCGCCTTTTTATTCATGAAACTGAGGCTCGTTAAAGCATCATTTACTCGCTTACCTCTTACGGTATCAAGAACCTGACGCATCTTGCGGGGAGCCTGCCGTAAATGTTTTGATGTCGCGCGAACGTCCATTATTACCTCTTCTTCTTATCGCCTGCGTGGCCACGGAATAATCGGGTCGGAGAGAATTCACCCAGTTTATGTCCCACCATATTCTCTGCCACATACACCGGTATGAATTTATGTCCGTTATGCACTGCGAATGTATGCCCTACAAACAGAGGGGGTATTGTTGACCTTCTGGCCCAGGTTTTGACAACCTGCTTTTTCTTTGCTTCGTTAAGAGCCTGAACCTTTTTCACCAATTTTTGATCAAGGTATGGCCCCTTTTTCAAGGATCGAGCCATTAATTATTTTCTCCGTTTCACAATATATCGGTTGGTTGGATGTTTTTTCTTCCGGGTTTTATATCCCTTCGCAGGCGTTCCCCAGGGTGAGACAGGATGCCTGCCGCCTGAAGTTCTACCTTCACCGCCGCCATGGGGGTGATCAATGGGATTCATGGCCACACCGCGTACTTTGGGTCTTCTCCCCAGCCAACGATTCCGACCAGCTTTACCGATGTCAATATTTTCGTGTGATTTATTGCCGACAACTCCAATAGTGGCCTGGCATGAATCAGGGATCATCCTCATCTCACCGGATGGCAGTTTGAGCGTAACCATTCCGCCCTCTTTCGCCATAATTCTTGCGTAGGTTCCGGCACTCCTGGCCATCTGTCCGCCCTTTCCGGGCTTCATTTCAATATTGTGCACAAGCATGCCGTCAGGAATGTTAGCCATGGGAGTTGAATTCCCCGGCTTGATAGGCGTACGTTCTCTTGAGGATAATATCGGAGTATCTACCTTGACACCGTCCGGTGCAAGGATGTAGCGCCGTTCGCCGTCTTCATATTCAACAAGGGCGATCCGTGAAGAACGATTGGGGTCGTATTCAATTGCGATCACTTTTCCGGCAACATCGTATTTATTTCTTTTGAAATCAATGATGCGGTACCGACGCTTGTGGCCGCCGCCGCGGCGCCTGCTGGTGATCCTGCCGTTATTATTCCTTCCGCCTGTTTTTCTTAAAGCCTCTGTCAACTTACGTTCAGGACGGTCTTTGGTGATCTCCTCGAACGTTGATATTGTCTTATAACGTTGACTTGGCGTAATAGGTCTTAAACTTCGAACCGGCATAATATTCCTTAAACCTCTCCACCTACGATATCAATTATATGTCCCTCTTCCAACGTGACAATGGCTTTTTTCCAGCTGGCCTGGTTGCCGGTTGTCCTCAATATCCTGTCGTTACTTCGAATTGTAACGGATTTCTGTTTCCCTTTCACGCGCAAAGTCGCAACTTTTTTAACCCGCACGTTAAACCTTTTTTCAACAGCTTTTTTAATTTCGAGTTTATTAGCATTCTTTTCCACTCGAAATACATGCTTGTTAAGAGTCGAGCTTAATTCTGTACTCTTTTCGCTGAGAATCGGCTGCAATAGTATTGTACTTTTTATAGACATGATTAATTTGCCAATTGTTTGTTAAGAGCTTCAATTCCGGCTTTGTCGATCAGCAGCGTTTGACAATCCAGCAGATCATACGTTGAAGCGGATTCTGCCCGAAGGACTGCTATATTTTTGACGTTGCGCGAACTTAACCATAAATTATCAGAAACATCGGCTGTCAGAATTGTGACTTTCTGATTGTCCAGTTTAAGATTATTTAAAATAGTTAAAAATGTTTTTGTCTTGGAACTTTCCAGGGCCAAATTATCGATTACTCTGAGGGAACTATCAGCCAGTTTCTGCGAAAGGACACTCTTTCTGGCAAGACGCCTGACCTTTTTATTGACCTTCACCTGGTATTTTCTCGGCTTTGGACCAAATGCAGCACCCCCGTGAACCCTGGAAGGACTTCTGAGCGAGCCGCTTCTTGACCGTCCCGTCCCTTTCTGGCGGTAGGGCTTTTTTCCTGTCCCACTGACCTCGCCTCTGGTCTTGGAGGATGAGGTCCCCTGCCGTAGAGCTGCCATTTCTGACTTCACGGCAAAATAGACGCAGTCTTTGTTTGGCGTAATACCGAAAACCGTATCTTCCAAAGTCACCTTTTCAGATAATTTTTCACCGGATTGATTATATACTTCTAATTTCATTTCTTTTACTATTTTGAAAGCGCAACAAAACCGTTCTTAGAACCGGGGATAGCGCCCTTAACGAATATTTGATTATTTTCTACATCTATCCTGACTACCCTGAGGTTCTTCACTGTAATCCATTCATTCCCCATGTTACCGGCCATACGTGTGCCCGGCCATACGCGGGAAGGAGTTGCACTGGAACCCACTGAACCGGATTTCCGCATTACGCTGTTCTTACCGTGTGACTTTCGTCCACCGGAGAACCCGTGCCTTTTCATATGCCCGGCAAATCCTTTTCCTTTGCTGATTCCTGTCACTCTTATGCGATCACCTTCTTTGAAGATATCCACTTTAACCTCTGCACCCGGTGTCAGGTCTGATTTCGCTGCAGTCCGATATTCCTTCAGATACCGTTTCGGAGTCGTTCCTGCAGCGGCAAAATGCCCTTTCAGCGCTTTGGACGTATGGGATTCCTTTTTTTCCTCAAAACCAAGCTGGATATTTACAAATTCATCGGAAGAATCTTTTTTAACCTGAGTTACAACACAAGGTCCAGCTTCGATTATGGTGACAGGAATATTGGTTCCGCTGTTGTCAAACACGCGGGACATTCCTATTTTCTTTCCTAATAGCATATGAGTCAACATTTTCTACGTCCTGATTTCTATATCTACACCAGCCGGCATATCCAATTTCATTAGGGCATCAACGGTCTTTGCAGTCGAGTTCATCAGATCAACAATTCGCTTGTGGACTTTCATCTGAAACTGCTCTCTGGACTTTTTATCAACATGAGGAGATCTGTTGACCGTATAGATGGTTTTTTTGGTTGGCAGGGGAATCGGACCCAACACTAAGGCACCGGTTGATTTTGCCGTTTTTACGATTTTTTCCGTTGATTTATCCAGCAGAACGTGATCGTAAGCCTGCAGCCGAATCCTGATTTTATTAAGTACTACCATCGATTTTCCTATTCGATAATTTCGGTAACAACACCTGCACCTACTGTACGGCCGCCCTCACGGATGGCAAAACGCAGCTCTTTGTCCATCGCTATGG